>DATGFK010000251.1:0-13611 GCA_035309185.1 Aggregatilineales bacterium | reverse complement strand
GTCAATCACGATCCGGGCGCGGCGTTCCAGGTCACGGCTGGCGATCAGGCGCGTAATGTATTGCAGAGCGGCCAGGGTCTCGCCCCTTCGCCCGATCAAAGCGCCAAGCTCGCGGCCCTGGATTTCCAGCATCCAGTGCTGGGCTTCGCCGTCTTCGGCCCCGGCCCGCTTTGGTATCACTTTGGCGTCTACTTGCAGGTAACCCAGTAGTTCTTGCAGCGTCTCCGCGCCGACCCTGGCATCTTCGGCCAGTTCTTCGTCGCTGAGGCTGCCTTCTTCGGCCCAGCTTTCGTCAATATCCTCGTGACTGCCGAGCGGCGCCTTTCTGCCGCCCGCGTTGTCAGAGTCAGGGGCGTTGGCCGTATATTCGGGCGGCCTATGCGATTTTTCCGCCACAGGCGCCGGAGTTTTAGGCGCCGCAGCCGGGACAGGAGGAGGGGCCTGCACCACCGGCGCGCGAATGACGGTCAGGCGAACCTGCGCCGCCCGTGCGCCAATGCCAAGCACACCCCGCGAGGGTTCTTCAAGGATTTCGACTATTACATCGTTGCGAGAGACGCCAAGCTGTGCCACGCCTTTGGTGATGGCGGCTTCGACATCGGGGCCACTGGCATCAATCGTCCGTGCTTCGCTCATTTCGGCCTCGCCCTGGAGCTAACAAGTAGCAGACTTTAAGTAAACATTAACGTTATTGTACCGCTACTTGGTTTTGCCCGCTTTAGCCTTCACAGGTTGGGCGTTTGAGCGCTTCTTTTTGGAACGAACGGCGGCAGTCTCACGAGTATTGGCGGGCAGCGCCTTCTTCTTGGGCGATTCGTCCTCGATCTCAGGCGTGACCACGCCGGGCGAAGCTGGCGCGCGGCCAAACAGGTTACGGATGTCGGCCTTGCCCGTGAGCAAATACTGGGCAATATATGTCACGTTGGAAGTCACCCAGTAGATCGAAAGGCCTGACGCGAATTGAAGCGAGAACAGGCCGATCATCAGCGGCATCATCATCGTCATATTGCGCGACATGGCCGCGCTGGGGTCTTTGGGATCGCTGGGTGTGGGCGTCATCAGCTTCGACTGCATCCAGGTCGAAACCACGACCAGCACCGGCAGGATGTACAGCGGGTCAGGCTGGCCCAGGTTCAGCCACAGGAAGTGGTTCCCCAACGGGATCAAGCGCGACAGGTGCAGCACGTCATTGCCGATGATGCGATGATTGAGATCCAGCAGTTGCAAGGGCGTCGAAGCCACTGCGCGGCCAATCGCGCCGTACAGGCCGATCAGGACCGGAAACTGGATCAGGAGCGGCAGACAGCCCATTAAAGGGTTGACGCCATGTTCCTTGTACAGCTTCATCTGCTCGGCGGCCAGCTTTTCGCGGTCGTTCTTGTACTTTTCCTGGAGCTTCTTCATCTTGGGTTGAAGCTCCTGCATTGACTTCGACGACTTGATCTGCGCTGCCGTCAGCGGAAAGGTGACCAGGCGCGTCAGCACCGTAAAGATGATGATCGTCAGGATCAGGTTATTCGCCAGAAACTGGTACAGGAACAACAGCGCGGTGGTGAACGGGTTCGTCAGAAAATCCATAGTTAAGTCTCTTTTCCGGGCGTAGCCTACTGAGCCTGCGTCGCGGCTGTTGTAGCGGCGGTCGTTGTTGTTCCCTGCGCTGCGGTCTGAGTCGCACCTGCCTGTTCCGTAGCGCTGAGCGGCACACTGGTGGCCGTCTGCTGGACGGTTTGATCGTTCGTCAGATTAATGTACCAGTCGCGTTTGCCATTGTTGACGTTAAAGCCTGCGACGATTTCGCTGTCGGCCAGCGTGGTAAAGATGACGTCGTCACCCATGACGATCAGGTTGCTGAGAACCTGGTCATCGTTGCTGATGGCTGACACCCAGACCCTGGCTCCAGTGTCACGATTGAAGGCAAACAGATACTTGTTCTCTGAGCCGACGATCACGATGTCTGTATTTGCCTTGCTTTGCGGGTCCTGGATGGTAGCGATCACGGCGTTGCCACGAATGCCGCCCGTGTAGTCGGGGGTATAGGTTGTTTTCCACTTGACCGTCAAGGAATCGGAGTCAATGGCATACACATAGCCAGCCAGGTCGCCCACATACAGGATATTGTCTTTGACAATCGGCGTGGCCCATATCCAGCCCTGGCTCTGGAATTTGTTGACGATCTTGCCACCGTCAGCCGAGACCTTCAGCAGTTGATCGTCGAACGTTCCAACATACAGGAAACTGTTATACAGCAGCGGCGCTCCGGCTATCGCAGCGCCCATGTCCGATTTCCAGATCAGATTCCCGCTGGAGGAATCTAGCGCGTAAAGGAAGTGATCCAGGGAGCTAAAATAGAGCGTATTGCCGTCCAGGATAGGCGTTGACCAAACCCCGGCGCCGGTTTTGTCAAACGTCCACTTTTCCGAGCCGTCGCCAACGTTATAGGCTTTTACGCCTTTATCGCCCATGCCGATGTACAGCACGTTATTCTGAAGCAGCGGGCCGCCAATGATGCGGTCTGCGGGCGGATTGGCTGAACCAGAACCCAGCACGGTTGGCGTAGGCTGGCTGGTGTTTTGCGGAAACGCATAGACTTTCTTGTCGTAAGCGCCGACGTACAGCGTCTTGTCTGGCCCGATGGCTGGAGCGCCGTAAGCGTGCGCGCCGCCCGGTACCTTGGCAATCCAGGCTACCTGACGAACTTCAGGCCCGGTAGCAACTGGATTGACACGGATAATGCTGTCTTTCCAGGCAACATAAATGTACTTGCCGTCGGTGGAAATGCCTGCCCAGCTTTCCCCGGCGAGCGGGGTACCGCACGCGGTCAGGACGACTAACAACAAAGCCGCGCCGAAGACCAGTTGGCGCGGTCGGAGAAATCGCTTCAAGTGAACTCCTTCAGGGAACCGGATCGTAGCCACCGGGATTGAATGGATGACAGCGTAAAATACGTTTGAAACCAAGCCATGAGCCTTTCAGCACGCCGTATTTGTCAATGGCCTGGTAGGTGTAGCGCGAACACGACGGTTCAAAACGGCAGCCGGTAGGCAGCCAACTTGAGATCGTTATCTGATAGATGCGGATCAATCCCAGGGCCAAGAATTTCATACGATCACTACCTCTCGCGCCACATCTTTGCGCGTCCAAACAATTCTTCGATAGCTGCGCTTACGGCACTATACGGCTGAGAGACGATTTCGTTGCGCGCAATAAAGGCCACGTCGAAGCCTGGCTTCAGCCGCGCCGCTGCCTGCCGCACCGCCTGGCGCATCAGGCGCTTGGTACGGTTGCGGACTACCGCGCCGCCGATGTGCCTGGAAACCACAAAGCCAAAGCGGTTGCCCGCAAGGCTATTGGGCGCAATCGAGAGGGTCAGCAGCGGATGGCGCCAGGTTCGGCCCTCGGCACGCAGGCGCGCAAAATCGGCGCTGTGCTTGAGGCGGAATTGGCGCTGCATCGCCGCCAGCAACCCTTAGCTGTTCCAGTTGACCTTCTTGACGTGACGCGGCGAAACCGTCAGTTGGTGACGGCCCTTGGCGCGACGGGCCTGCAATACGCGACGGCCATTTTTGGTTGACATACGCTGGCGGAAGCCGTGTATGCGCAGACGGCGACGTTTCTTGGGTTGCCAGGTGCGCTTAACCATGATGTTTTCTTACCCTCCATACAAGCAACAAACCGCGATAGCGCGGCGCTTCATCAGTGATCTGAAACCATTAGTGGAAGCAGAGAATGGTCAATTTTGTCCATCGGTTGACCGACCCAGTAGTATAGCGTATGGAAATTATCAGGTCAATACCGCGTAGCGTGATTCTTGCCGTGATCGCGCCGAAAAATAGTTCGCAGAATTGATGCGTAACTTTAGAGGCTTTCGTGCGGTAAGAACTTGCTAAGTAGGTTGTGTAGGTTATACACTCTTGCCCTAAAATTGCTCGTAGAGGCAATTAGAAAGAAGTAGGTCTCATGGCTCCCGAACTGATCTTTCGGTTCCTGGGAATGCTGGTCCTGGCATTCGCGGGAGCGCGATTTGGAGTGCAGATTGCCGTCTCGCCCCAAACAACGGATGTCTTCGCGCTGGCTTTCGGGCTGATCGGCGCGCTGACAGGATTGATCATCACTCCCTATTTTACGACACGACCAGCACGTGTGGCCCGCCGGGCGATCCGGCAGATGCCTGCCGAGGTGCTGGTTGCTTCCATTTTTGGCCTGATCTTCGGCCTGATTGTGGCGGCCCTGTTTTCGGTGCCGCTGGGGCTTCTGCCCGACCCGTTCCGCGAATGGGTGCCGTCCATTGTCGCCGTCGTCGCGGCGTATCTGAGTATCACGATCTTCGCTTACCGCGCGCAGGACGTATTCCGGCTGGTACGCGACCTGCTGCGAGGCAACACGGCTTCGCTTGGCTTCGGCGGCAGCCGCAGCGATGTCAAAATCCTGCTTGACACGAGCGTGATCATTGATGGTCGCGTGCTGGACATCAGCCGGACGGGCTTTGTATTCGGGACGCTGCTGGTACCCCAATTTGTGCTGGCCGAACTTCAGCACATCGCGGATTCCGGTGAGGCGATGCGACGCAGCCGGGGACGACGCGGCCTGGAAGTGTTGGAAGAGTTGCAGCGGGAAAGCAAAGCGCCCGTGCAGGTGATCCCCGACGACGTGGAGGGCGTACGCGAGGTGGACGACAAGCTGGTCGTCCTCGCCAAGCAGATGGAAGCCGTCCTGATGACCAACGATTACAACCTGAACCAGGTCGCCTCATTGCAAGGCGTAGATGTGCTGAACATCAATGAACTCGCCAACGCGATCAAGGCTGCGCTGCTGCCCGGCCAGACCATCACGGTGCAGATTGTCCAGGAGGGCCGGGAACATAATCAGGGCGTCGGCTATCTTCCCGACGGCACGATGATCGTGGTCGAGGAGGGCGTGCGCTACATGGATCGTACCATTGACGTCACCATCACCCGCATGATCCAGACAGCGGCGGGCAAAATGTATTTCGCACGCCCGGAAGATAATATTCGGCGCTAGGCCAGCGCCCCGACTCTGATTCCCGCCGCGCGTTTAATTCGTGTGCGCCTTCATGAACTCCAGCATCCGCTGCCAGGATTGACTCGAAGCCTCGGCATGTTCGGCGAAGCGCTTGTCGAAGAAGCTGTGCGGCGCGCCTTCATAGATGATGATCTGATGCTCAACGCCCGTCGCGTCGAGTTTCTCGTCGAAATCTTTTACAGCCTCAACCGGGATGGCCTGGTCTGCCCCGCCGAATTGAGCCAGCACCGGGGCGGCGATCTGTGACACCAGCTCAATCGGTGTCTTGCTCCCCCCGAATGACCGCGTGAGCACGCCATAAAACGGCATTAAGCCCGCAAAGCCGAAGTCCCTCTTTGTGCCGGTCACCAGAGTCAGCGCGCCACCCATGCAAAACCCGACCACGAATATCTTGCCATCTTTGCCCGTCTTTTCGCGCAAATAATTTACCGCTGCCTGCACGTCGTTCATGAAACTATCCAGTTTTAACTGCTGGACGTGCGGCATGTACTCGAACGGCTCGGCGCGCGAGGTTAGCCCGGCGGTGCGTCCAAAATAATCAATGGCGAGGGCCGTCACGCCCACCTCGGCAAAGCGCATCGCAAGCTCTTTGTAGAACTGGTGTAGCCCTCGCACATCCGGGTAGATGATGACCTGTGCATTCGTCGGTGTGGTCGGGAACGCAGCATAGGCCGCGAAGCGATTGCCATCGCTGGCGGTCAGCACCAGGTCTTCGCCGCGTGCAGGGATAGAATCACCAGGCGGCATGGGTGGACGGGCGCGATCATCGTAGCACATAACAAAAATCTCCTTCAAAAGGTTTAAGGGTCTGAATTTGGAGGCAAAACATATTATCAGAGGCGTTCATGATTAGCGACCTTACGCGGCGTGTGCTAGAATGCGGGGCATAGCTCACAGCGCGCAGACGTACCCCGTGGCGCATACCAAAGAAATTCTAAACCATTATGATCGGCAGCAAACTCGGCCCTTACGAACTGATTGAAGAGATCGGGCGCGGCGGCATGGCAACGGTCTACCGGGCCTACCAGCCCAACGTAGACCGCTTCGTCGCCGTGAAAGTTATCCACCGCGCTGTGGCGATGGACAGCACGTCGCTGGATCGCTTCACGCGCGAGGCCAAACTCGTCGCCAAGCTCGAACACCCGCACATTCTGCCGGTCTACGATTATAATGGGCAGAGCGACCCGCCTTACATCGTCATGCGCTACCTGCCCACCGGGACGCTCAAAGACATCCTGGAGCAAACTCAACTGCCCTTCCCGGAAGTGGGCTATCTGATCAGCCAGGTGGCTTCTGCGCTGGATTACGCGCACCGCCAGGGCGTCGTTCACCGCGACATCAAGCCCTCGAACATCATGGTTGATGCGGATGGCAACGGATTCCTGACCGACTTCGGCATCGCGCGGATTGTGGAAGGCTCCCAGACTCAGGGCCTGACTGGCAGCGGAATGACCATCGGAACGCCAGGATACATGGCCCCGGAACAGGGTTTGGGCCTGCCCATTAATGGGCGGGCGGACATTTACTCCCTGGGCGTTATGGTCTTCGAGATGCTGACCGGCAGGCAGCCGTACCGCGCTGAAACGCCGATGGCGATCATCCTCAAGCACATCAACGACCCGGTTCCGGAGGTCACGCTCTACAACCCGAACCTGCCGCCAGCGCTCAATGCCGTGGTACTGCGCGCGATGGCAAAGGCGCCAGATGACCGCTACGGCACGGCCACTGAAATGGCCCGCGCCCTGACGGCAGCCCTTAGCACGACTTCTGACATCACCCCGGTACAGTTGCAGCAAGCTGCCGAGCAAACGATCCTGGATCTCGAACGCAAGCGCCGCGAGCGCTCGCAGACAGAACTCCACGAGGCTACCGTCATTGACGAACCGGCTGTCGGTGCAGGGGGCAGACAGCCTCCGGCTGGCACTCCACCCGGCACGCCAGCTTCGAGCAGTACCGCGCCCTCCGACTCCCGCCAGACCGCGCAGCGACCCGCCGTCGTGGGCGCCTTTGCCGGTGCGGGTCTCGTCCTGCTCCTGCTGCTCATTGGCGGAGGAGCATTTTTATTGATCAGTAGCAAGAACACATCCGATGCGGCGGCGACAGCACAGGCCGTCGCCCAGGGGCAGCTTGCCAGCACCGAGACTGAGATCGCGCACGAAACGCTGACAGCCACCTATCGCGCCTCGCCGACCAAAGCCCCCACCACCACTGGCACGCCATCCAGTGTTCCGCCGACGGCCACGTCCACCTTAGCGCCGACTGCGACTACGGCGCCGCCCAGTTTAACTGCCCTTCCGGTCAAGGTTGGCCCACCCACGGCGATACCCACCGCTTCGCCAAGCGTGACTCCACTTCCCCCAACCGCTACCGCGACGGCCACGCTGACTCTGGTTCCACCAACCGTCCCGCCCACGGCGACGGTTGTGCCGCCCACGCCCACCAATGCGCCAGGCCGGATGCCTTACATCAACGACATGGAATCGCCCAATGCACTTGACGGCTGGGATTACGATCACTCGTTATGGGGTCAGAAGGCCGACAGTGGCAACATGGCAATGGTCGGCAGCGGCGATTTCCACAGCCTGGCTGTCATCCTGGCCGGGCAGTCGCCGGAGTGGGCTGATCCAGCCGCGACAAACGTCGTCATTTCCACGAAGGTTTACCTGGACACGCCGTCCAGCATTGCCCGCATTATCTTTCGCAGTTCCAACAGCGGATACTACGTCGTGCAGACGGCGGTAGGCAGCCTGGCCCTCACGCGCGGCAAGGGCAACGACCCAACGCACATCCTGGACGAACGGGCACTCCGCCAGCAAATTGCGTCAACCATCGTATCCGGTAAGTGGTTTCAGGTTGAAATCTGGGCCGATCCGTCGCGCGTCACGGTTTATATTGATCAGCACTGGATGTTCACTGCCGACGATACCGCCGACGCCCTGCCGGGCGGCGCAATTATGCTCCAGTCCTACAACAAGAACTTCCGCACCAAATACGACGACATCATCGTGCAAAAGCCATTTGACTCCAGCCAGCATTTCAAGGGCGCATCCTGGCCCACGAACTGGCAGCGTTCAGACCTGAATAACACCAAACTCGTGACCGATACTACCGGCAACACCTACGTCGATCTGACAGGCGGTGACCTGTCCCCGGCAGTGCCCACCGAGGCCAATCTGCGAATGTCCTGCCGGTTGTGGGTTGCGGCAGGCGGTTTTGATATGTACCTGCGGGAGAGCAAGGCGGGGCAGTATTTCTTCCACCTGGAAGGTGGCGATCTCACGCTGAACCAGGTAGACGCGGCGGGCAAGACCGTGCAGCAGTGGACGTTTCCTAACTTTTATGGCCGGGCGGACTTCTTCGACCTGACCGTCGAGATGAACGGTGATAAGCTGCTGATCTACCACAACGGCGAGGTGATCACCGAAACGGTGAAGAATCCGCCTCCGGCGGGCGATATCCGCTTCAATGTCGCGCCGAGCAGCCCCAACAGCCCAACCAATGAACTACGGCTAACCGACTGCCTGTTCGCGCAGACCCTGCTGACCCCCGCGCAAGAGGCGACATGGGCCTACGACCATATTGCCCTGGTCGAGGCCCGCCAGCCGCAATTCCTGCGTTCGGACTGGTACGACAATTTTGACGACCAATTCCGTACCAAGGATTGGTGGATTGGCGGTGTGAACGCGCCGGGCGCGTTCAAGGTCAACGGCGCCGATACAGTACACACGACCTACCTGGAACTGCCTTTTAAGGACGGTGCATCCTGGCGGATGTTCCGCGATGAACCGGCCCTGTTTCTCGTCTTTGGCTCCGGGACAGATAAAGCCACCTTCAAAGACTCCAGCGACATCTACCTGCGCGCTAACGTTCGCCTGATCAATTCCGGGACGGCCTGGATCGCGGCGCGCACAACGCCGTCGCTTGGCGGCGGTACCCTCAACGGCTATCGCATCGAATTGACCCGCGCCATAGATGGCAGCTATTCGGTCAAAGCGCGCATTTATTCCCTTGAAGCGTCCACGGTCTACTACCAGGGCGACCTCCCGACCATCCCCGGTGTGGCAGCCTCGGCCTGGACGCAACTGCTGATCGTCGCCTATCAGGACAACGTGGCCTTCTTCGCCAATGGGCGCTTCCTGGCGAACGTCACCAATAGCAGCATCCTCAACGGCTCGATTGCCCTGGGTGTCGAGCAGGGCGCCACCGCAGACTTCGACCAGATGCAACTGCGCGAGGTTGACCCCACCCGGACACACTTCGGCTGAACCACGAATTGCCTCAAAAATTGCAGTACAAGAGGAGTGATACCGATTCCGAGAAAAGAGAAGCTTCGTTGCGGCTTAGCTCTTGGTCGCGGGCGCGTTCTTCCACAGCCCGATTCGATTCCCGGTCGGGTCGGTGAAGAAGGCAAAGCTGCCGTAACCCGGCACTTCCGTCTCGTCCCGCAGAACCTTGCCGCCCTTTTTGACGATCTCTTTGAGGTCGGCGCCGATGTCGTCGCTGCCGATGTAGATCAGCACGTCGTCTACCTTCATCGTGTCGTCCACGTTGGGGAAGCCGCCCCACAGCTTTTCATTTCCCAGCGTAAAGGTCGTGTAGTTCATGGGTGGGCCAAAGTGCTCAATGCCCCAGCCGAATAATTCCGAATAGAAATTCGCCGCTTTTTCACGGTCAGTTGCAGGAATCTCAAGGTAGGTAATTGAACGGATCGCCATGATTTTCACTCCATATTCTGGGGATGGACTAGAACAAATGTCTCGTTTATAATAGACCATATGTTCTAAAGTGTCAAATTTTTCTGATTTGTGCAGTTCGCACAGCGTTTTTTGGAGGCTATTCAGGTAACTTGATCTTGATCCGGGGATTTTGCCCTGCCAGAGCCGCGATTCTGATCGAAAATTTTTATTGTTCCATCTGGCGCAATCCAGGAATCGGTGTATAATGATTCCTTTATAAAATTGGTTTTGGGTCACAAATGGAAGTTGAATTAAATTATCTATTTTGGGATCGGACATTCTTTATACTTAATTCACACAGTAGGCCCATAGCGATCCCAAATTATTAGTTACCTTTAGGAGAAATTTTGATGACTGCCTATCTTCTCGTTGATGTTGACGATTTAATCTCACGATTACAGAACCGTTCATTTGCGGTGGACCTGCACGACCTGGCGACCCGGCTGCGCGGCAATGCGGCGCTCGCCGCCGGTCTGTTCAGCCCGGAAGCGCTGAAAGCCATTGCAGTGGGCGATTGGGAGCGCTACCGGACAGCGGGCAACGCCTCCCTGGAAATGATCTTTGAGGGCGTGGGCTTTGAACTGTACGACCTGACAGATCGCTCACAGATCGTTGAGGCCCTACTCCTGCAATATTTCTCGGTTGATCCGCAGCCGGTGGATGAACTGATCCTGGTCACGAGCGCGACGGATCTCTTGCCGATTATCAACCGCATCAATAAAAGCAGCGGCGCGCGAGTCCGCATCTGGGGCGAACAGAATCCCAGCCTGGACGGTACGATCTATCAGCCGCTTGGCTCCATCCTGGGCATCCAGTCGAAGACCGTAGCGCTGTATATAGACTTCGAGAACATTGCTATCAGCCTGAACGAACAGGGCTATGCGGTCAATCTCGACCAGCTTGTCGAAGGCATCAACAGCCACGCCGCCGCGCACGGGCAGATCGTGCGGATGGCCGCCTATGCGCCGTGGGGCCAGCGTGGCAGCCTCCCGCCGCTGGTAGATGACATGGGCCGCGAAGTCTCCGACGAGGCGCCCAGCCGCCTGGCCCTATCCAATATTGATCCCGTTTTCAACCTGCCCGGCAAGAACAGCGCCGACATGCGCATCGCCAAGGATGTACTGGCCGACAGCGCCCAGGGATCGTCTGCCGATACCTACATCATTGCCAGTGGAGACCGCGATTTCAACGACGTGTTCGGGGCGCTCCGAGCGCGCAACAAGCAGGTGATCGTGTGGGGGGTGCGTGGCAGCACCAGCCGCATGGTCGAGAACAACCCCGCGCTTCAGATCGAATACCTGGACGATTTTCTCTCACTGCGCCGCCACGAGACGATGGGACAAACCTACACGGCCTCCATTGCCACGGCGCAAGGATCGGCCAATGCCTTCACGCCGTCGCAGTGGTCAAGCGTAGTCCTCCAGTACGACCGGCTGGCCGCGCAAATCCCCGGCGAAGGGCTGCCCCTTGAGGCGCTGCAAGAGCAGTTACGGCGTACCAGTGCCGTCGTGTCCGAGGCGCGTGGGCGCGATCTCGTCTCGCAGGCCGTCGCGATGGGCATCCTGCGCTCCACGTCGAACGGCAACACGCGACTGGTCTTTCCCGCAGCCGACCACAGCATTGTGGAACGCACGCGGCTGGTACGTGACCGGATCGTGCAGCGTGTCGCCAATACGCTGGATGTGCGCAACTGGGAATACGTGAATTACGGGTTCCTGCTCAAAGGCATCGCCATGGATCGGGACCTGGATCGTCCGGGCCTGAATATTGACGATACCTGGCGCTCGGAATGGATTGACTCCCTGATCCGCGAGGGCATCCTGGTGCGCGAACTGATCCCGCACCGCCACAATCCCGAAGACCTCGTGCCGGTCATTCACCTCCCGGAATCGCCAACGGGCGGCCCGGTGCGCCGTCCGTTGGCGACTGTGCCGTCCTATGACGACCTGGACTCGGAGAGCGAGGAGTCGTCGCCGCGTAACGCCGACACGAATGCCATGCTCAAACGGATCATCGTCAGCGTGGATCAATTCACCAGCTACCGGGGCTTTACGTGGTGTCCGCTGGGCAGCCTGCACCGGCGGCTGCGGTCATTCGACACGGGTGTCGTCTTCCAGCGCGCCGTCGAGTGGCTTATGGAGCTTGGCGCGGTCAACGTACAGGAATACGAGAACCCGCAAAGCTCGTATCGCACCAAGGGCATTTCGCTGAATACCACGGCGACTATCGTGCAGGAAGTCCTGTCCGAGCGGGACACATTTGTGATCGCCTTGCTGGACCTTTACGAAGATCACCAGCCGATCAGCTTCACGGTGCTGGCTAAAGAACTCAACATGACCGACCAGGCCATTACGCTGTGGCTCACGATCATGCAGGCCGAAAACATCCTCAGCGCGGTGCAGGGCAAGCCCGGCCTGTACAGCCTGTTCCGCACCCACCATACCGTGAACCTGGTGGCCGAGGCGCGCCATAACAGTTAGCAGGCGTTCCAATCGATCCGGCGCGGGCGGGCAGTCCCGCCCCTTTCGATTCCCTCCCGGCGCGCTTGTCCTGCTGGCTGGCGCGTCCTTCTTGCTATACCTGAATTTTCAATCGCTCTCGCTGGACGATTTTGATTCTGGCAGTTTTGCCCTGGCGCTCAATCACTTCGACATCGCATTGCAGCAGCCGCATCCGCCCGGCTTCCCCGTCTACGTAGGCATGGGCCACCTGGCGCTGGCGCTAACCGGACAGCCTCGCACGGCCATGACTCTGTTGAGCGCGCTGATGGGCACGGTGGCCGTCGTTAGCCTGACCTGGCTGGGCGCGGAAATGGGCAGTTGGCCCGGCGGTTTATTGGCCGGACTTCTGCTGGCCTTTCTGCCAGGCTTCTGGCTGAGCGCCGAGATGGCCCTAAGCGACGTACCGGGCCTGGCCTTAATCCTGCTGGCCGTGGCCTGCCTGTGTCGGGCACGGAGGCTCAGCGATTTACGCTGGCTGGCAGCGGGTGTATTCCTGGGCGGACTGTGTCTCGGCCTGCGGCCACAGGATGGGATTCCTGTGGCGATCTTCGGATTGTATGCGGTGGCGTTGAGCCGGGGGCTTAAGCCTCCAGCTCAACTTGTCCTGGCCGTGGTCGCCGCCCTGGTCGGCATCGCTCTGTGGTTCATCCCCACGGTGATTGCTACCGGCGGCATCGGAACTTACTTCGACCTGCTCAGGACGCACAGCGCGCACGTGCTTCAGATCGACTCGCTTTTCGCGCAGCCAGTTACGCTTCAGAACGTGGCCTTGCGGTTAAGTGACTTCGGCAGTGGCCTGCTGGCGCTCGTGGGCGGATCGCCCATTGTGGCGCTGGCTGCGCTGCTCGTCGTGGGGATCGGGCTGCTGCGCGTGCGCTGGCGTTCGGCTGAGGCGCTGCTGCTTGCCGCATGGCTGGCAATTGTGGCCGTGCAAGTTTTCCTGCTGGAATCGCTGGCCCGTCCACGCCTGTATCTTCCGTTCGTGCCGCCGCTGCTGCTGCTGGCTGCGATGGGCTGGGTACCCTCCACCCTAAATCCCTCCCCCACAAAGGGGGGAGGGACTGTCAGAAGGTTGCCTATCCCCTTCCCCCACGAGGCGGGAAGGGGCAGGGGATGGGGGGCAATCTTGCTCAACCTCCCGTTATTCCTCGCTGGTGCTTTCGCGCTCACATCGCTTCCCCTTGCGGCGATTCTCGCTCAGCAGCCCACGCCGCCTGCCCAGGCGACGGCCTTTATTGCCGCGCAGTATCCGCCGGATAAGACGCTAGTGGTCACGATGGGATCGCTGCGGGCCGCGCAGATCGATCTGCCGAATTATGCGCAGCTCTACCTGG
>DATGFK010000250.1:0-9351 GCA_035309185.1 Aggregatilineales bacterium | reverse complement strand
AAAAGAAGGTATCTATCCAGCGTGTGCGGACGCCAAAGGCGCGAGCCGTTTCTTCATCGAAGGTTGTGAAGAGCAGTTGCTTATAGAGCAGAATCACGCCCACCGCGATCACCACGGTTACGATCAGTATCGCCAGGACTTCCTCCGGCGAGACGCCCAGGAGGCTCCCAAATAGGGACGCTTCCAGGTCGCGGGTAAAGCGATGCTGGCTGCTGATGATCGCAACACCTACCGCAAAGCTGGCTGTCGTCACGATCCCGATGGCAGCGTCGGCGCTGATTTTGAATCGCCTGACGGTCTCGTTGATCAATACAGCCGCCAGGAAGCCCCATGCCCCGGCTCCCAGGTAGAAGTTTGCTTTCGTGATGAAGGCTACTGCCGCGCCGCCAAAGACGGCGTGCGACAGCCCATGCCCAATGTAGCTCATGCCCCGCAAAACGATATACACGCCCAGTAGTCCGCAAAGCGCCCCGACCAGTACACCCGCCAGCAACCCGGTGCGGAAGAAGTCGTAGTTAAATGGCGCTAACAGAAAGTCCACTGCGGCTCTCCTTCCCGTCCACGGGCCTGGCTTTGTCGATAGATTGCGGGTCGGGTTCAACGAGCAGATCACTGCTGCCACCGGCTGGCTGGACTGCTGGAAGGTGGGCAGGCACTGGATTCGGGTGCAGGTCATGAACCGAGTGCCAGTGCGGGCGCTCTTGCACGAAGATCAGCCCGTCCTGGCGCACCACGATCATATCGCCCTGGTAGGTGGCGTTGAGTGTTTCGGGCGTAAAAACGTCCTCTGGTGTGCCCTGCGCGATGATGGTGCGGTTGAGGCAGATGACCCACGGGAAGTGCGCGGCGGCGGCATTCAGATCGTGCGTGGTCAGCAGGATCGTGACGCCGTCTTCTTTATTGATCTCTGTCAGGAGGTGGAGAATTTCTTCCTGCGTCCGCATATCTACTCCGGCGGTTGGCTCGTCCAGTACGAGCATGTCTGGCTCCGCGATCAGCGCGCGGGCGAGAAACACGCGCTGCTGCTGTCCGCCGGAAAGCTGCCGGATGTGCCGTTTGGCAAAGTCCGCAATGCCCAGGCGCTTCATAATTCTCTGTGCAAGCTCGCGTTCCTCACGCGACGGCCAGGGAAGAAGGCTGCCCGCCTTCGTGCGTCCCATCAATACCGCTTGCTCGACGGTCAGCGGGAAGTTCCAGTCCACACTTTCGACCTGTGGCACGTAGGCAATACGGCGCGGAGCCTGCCCGCTCATTGGCTGCCCATCCGCACAGATCGCACCCCGCACGGGCATGATCAAACCCAGGATCAATTTGAGAAGCGTGGTCTTACCTGCACCGCTTGGCCCAAGCACCCCCGCAAACTGACCCTTGTGTAAATGCAGATTAATGTCCTGCAAAACCAGCGTAGAATCGTAGCGGTAAGAAACATTCTGGAGTTCGATAACGGGTGTTGTCAAATCTGCCTCCGAACCATCACACTGTTATCACTTTGTATCATTTTGCGAGTCGCCCGGTTGTTCCCAACGTTACATAGACAACTGCACACAGCATTGTGTTACGGCTTTTACAGGTTTTTAATCCAGATCTCAGGCTTCAGCCTACCGATGATTCCTTACCAGATTGTTTCGCTAGTTGGTTGTGATGGCATCGTCCGGGCCATTCAGGTTATCGGTGGGGACGGCCTTCAGCGGAGCAGGGTTGCCGCCCAGCGCGCTGGTCATCGTCGCCACGTCGTTGACCATCAGTTGCAGGTACGAATGGTACAGCCGATCCGAAGTCTGGTTGGGCAGGTCGTCGTCGGCCAGGGTATTCACGTAATTGACTCCGGTCTCCTTGCCGATCTGATCCAGCACCTTAGACGGGAACACCTCCGAGCCAAAGATGGCCGGAACGCCCTCGGCCTTGATCTGGTCAATCAGCTTTGCCACTTCTTGCGCGGACGGCTCGGCAAAGTCTGAGGGCTGAATTGCCCCGATGATCTGGATGCCGTAGCGCGGTGCGAAATAGGCGAATGAGTCGTGATAGGTCAGCAGCTTGCGAGCGTTGGCCGGGATGCTGGCAATCGAATCGCAAATGGCCTGGTCGAGCACTTTCACCCGCGCCGCCAGGACGTCGTAATTGGCGGCATAAAAGGCCGCGCCGGGCGGGTCTCGCCGCAAAAGCGTGTCCCGAATGATCCGCGCGAAGTTCAGTCCCAGCAGTGGATTCATCCATAAGTGCGGGTTGGGATCGCCCTTGTCTTTAGGGAAGCTGAAGTCGAAGACCCAATCCGAGGCGGACAGCGTTTGTTCGCCCAGCAAGACAATCTCCGCGCCGGACTTCAAGTTCGACTGCGCCAGTTGGAGCGTAGGGTCTTCCAGGTGCAGGCCATCCAGGAAAATGAGGTCAGATTGTGAGAGCGTCACGGCGGTGGAGGGCCTCGGCTCAAAGGTGTGCGAGTCAGCCCCCTCCGGGATCAGCCCGTGCAGCGTAATCCGATTTCCAGCGATGTTATAGACCAGGTTCGTCAGCGGCGCGACAGACACCGCAACCGTCAATCCCGAACTCCCGGCGGGCGGTGTGGCGGCAGGGGATAGTGCTGACGCGGCGGGTGTTGGAACAGACGCGCCAGCAGCCGAAGGTGTACAGGGCTGCAAGGCTGGATTGTTGGCTTGCGGTGTTTGCGCCTGGACTGTTGCAGTCGAGCTAATTAACAGCAATCCTAGAGTGAGAACAGTGACACTAATGAGGGAATCGATCACCAATTGAGCGCGACTGGACTCAACACAATTACCTCGGCCTGATCGCAAAATGGCACCTCTTGAGGATGAATACAAAACAAATGTTCGCATATCAAAGTTTACCCGAAGTGTCCTGTTAGGACAAATCGGGGAGGGTCGGCAGGCTCGGGCGCATAAAATTCGGGTGAAATTGCGCCTTGACAGTATTGACTTGCCTTAATATAGTGGCTTACTATTACCAAACAATCGCGTCCGTAGAACTTTCTAGAGGTCATGACATGAGGGTGGAAATCTGGTCAGATATTGTCTGCCCCTGGTGCTACATAGGCAGACGCCGCTTTGAAAAAGCCCTGGCGCGGTTTGAGCACCGCGATCAGGTCGAAATTGTCTGGCGCAGCTTCCAGCTTGATCCGAATTGGCCCCGCCAATATGACGGCACGGTCAACGATCTGCTCATGCAAAAATACGGGATGGGTCGCCGAGAGGCGGAGGCCGCACACGAGAAAGTTATCGCGTTGGCGGCGGAAGAAGGTCTCGACTATCGCTTTGATATCGCCCGTCCGGGCAATTCCTTCGATGCCCATCGCGTGCTTCACCTGGCTGCGCAGCATGGCTTGCAGGGCGAAATGAAAGAGCGGCTGCAACATGCGTACTTCACCGAAGGGCTGGCCTACAGCGATCACGCTACACTGGTCAAACTTGCGTCTGAAGTCGGGCTTGATGCGGATGAGGTGCGTAAAACACTCGAAACCGATGCTTATGCCCCCAATGTCCGCGCCGATATGATGCGGGCACGCCTGATCGGGATCAATGGGGTGCCGTTCTTCCTGTTTGATGAGAAATATGCGGTGTCGGGAGCGCAACGCTCCGAAGTCTTCACGACGGCTCTGGAACGCACCTGGCAGGACTTCCATCAGGCTGTTGAGGTGATCGACGGCGGGCAGGATGGCGAAGTGTGTGAGGACGAAAGCTGCGCGCTTTAGCGCAGCAACCGAATTGCCTTGCGCCTGGATCTCTGAGCATCGGTGCCTTTTGGCCCGTCCGCACTCGCCGGCAGCGAACGATTTGGGAGTATGATAGGGTGAGCGCTTACGAACAGGGCATAGGCGATGACGGACATTCAGGTTCCATTGGACTTGCCAAATGTGAAGGTTCTGGCGGTGGAACGCCGAACGGACGGTGGATGGACAATCAGTGTAGAATCTACCCTCGCCGGTGCCCGTTGCGAGACGTGCGGGCGGGAGACCACCGCCTTTCAGAGTTACGATGATTGGGTCGAAGTGCAACATCTGCCCTTATTCGAGCAGGCCGTGTTCATTCGCTACCGGCCAAAGCGTTATGTCTGTCAATTTTGTGAAGACCATCCAACCACCCGGCAGCAACCGGACTGGCATCAGGCGAGTAGCCCTTATACACGCGCCTATCAGGCCCAACTGCGGCAGGCAGATGTCGCCCTTAGCAGTGAAGAGAACGTGTGGCAGTTCCAGGAAAAGCTAAAAGCGCTGCATGAAGTAAGCATTACATTGACAAGGGCAAGTTCCCTTGACGATCTGTGCCGTGGTGCCATAGAACTTGGCCGCGCTGAATTAGGCTTTGATCGCCTCGGCCTATGGCTGATCAACGACGATTTAGAGACGATGAACGGCGCTTATGGAACAAGCACAGATGGTCAGGTTCAGGACGAACGGTATCTGCACACCCGGATTGAAGATGACCCGATGGCGGCTGAAACGCTGCGGAATAAGTCGCGGATCAGTGTTTGGGAAGATGCGCCGCTGTACACGGATTGGAAAGTCGTAGGTCAGGGCTGGAACATTATGGCCGTCCTGTGGGATGGCGACAGAGGCGTGGGTTGGCTGGCGGCAGACAATCTGATTCACAAACAGCCGCTACTCCCCTACCAGCCGGAACTCCTCCAACTGTACAGTGCGACACTGGGACATCTGCTCGCACGCAAGAAAACGGAGGAGCAATTTAGACAGTCCGAAGAGCGTTTTGCCAGGATTTTCAATGTGACCCCGATCCCTATCGCCATAAGCGACGTTGACGTGGGGCACTATATTGCCGTGAACGATAGCTGGGTGGAACTGTTTGGTCACAGCCGCGAAGAAGCCCTCGGTCGCACGGGCATCGACCTCGGTATCTGGACGAACGAGGAAGAGCGCGCTCGGCTCAGAGCGAAACTGAAACAACAAGACTGGCTTCTCGATGAGGAGATCACTGTAAACGCAAAGGATGGGACAACGCTTTCAGTTTTATGGTCTGCGGTATTGATCAATCTGGATCAGGGAACTTTTACCCTCTCCATGACTTACGACATCACGGATCGTAAGCAAGTTGAACAACAACGCCTGGAACTGGCTCTGGCGAACGAACGTTTACAATTTTTGACGGAGTTTCTTGGCAACATCTCACACGATCTGAAGACGCCTCTGGCGATCATCAACACCTCTTTATATTTACTTGACCATCTCAATGAACCAGACCGGCAAAAAGATCTGTTGAGAAAGATCAAAGATCAGACTCAATTGTTAGAAAAGTTCATCCAGGATATTCTGACAATTTCCCACCTGGATCACACCCACGTACTATCAACCCACCCGGTCAATCTCAATGACCTTATCCGCAGGGCGGAGGCAGAGCTTCGCCAATCCGCCGAGCAAAAGAACCTGAGAATTACACTCAATCTCGATAAGCAGATGCCGCCTGTGCTTGGCGATGAAGACGAACTCTATCGAGCCGTCATCAACTTGATGGAGAACGCGCTCAATTACACACCCGAAGGCGGTTCCGTCGCCATTGATACGTTCACCACTGAGCGCCATGCGGTGACAAAAGTAACAGACACAGGCATTGGAATCCGCGACTCCGAACTACCTCACATATTTGAGCGCTTTTACAGAACCAACCAGGCCAAAGGGTTGGTGAAAACCGGGTCCGGACTGGGCCTCGCCATTGTGAAGCGCGTCATTGACTTGCACGATGGCACCATACAGGTTCAGAGCATCCCCAATAGAGGGACGGTTTTCGAGGTTCGGCTGCCTGTAGAGCAATAGATCACGACAAGCCAGCAAACAAATATCCGGAGTGGTCTAAAATCCGTCCTTGACAACCCTACAGTGGATGTTAAAATGCGAGGCATAGAAAATTGCATAGCAAAGACGACGACCGGGAATAGTAAGCCATCGCCTTAGGGAGCGGGGAAGTAGTGAAACCCTCGCAGCATTCCGGCGAATGCAACAGGCTGAACTCGCCCGCGAGTTTTCTCGCTGAATGAGCGATTGGGATCAATCATCACTAGGCGGGGACGCATCCGCAGCGTTACAGGCGAACCGAGTGACTGTGATCATGGGCCTATAGCTCAGTTGGGAGAGCGCTTGCATGGCATGCAAGAGGTCGTCAGTTCGAGCCTGACTAGGTCCACAAGTTTTGGATGTCTTCAGATCACAGTAAACAGGATGGTACCGCGGAGGCCCCTTCGTTCCTGCTGATGAACGATGGGGTTTTTTGTTTGGATCGGGAGGAAATATGGCTGAGAAATACAA
The DNA here is from genome assembly GCA_035309185.1 of Aggregatilineales bacterium. Taxonomy (GTDB): domain Bacteria; phylum Chloroflexota; class Anaerolineae; order Aggregatilineales; family UBA2796; genus DATGFK01. The sequence continues at coordinate 3,086 of DATGFK010000250.1, read as the reverse complement.
TCCCCAGCAGATAGAACCCAAGTGGCAGACCCGTTGGGAAGCTGACGGCCTGTACCGCTCGGTGATTGACGAGTCGCGGCCCAAGCATTACGCCCTGACCATGCTGCCCTATCCCAGCGGCGACCTGCACATCGGCCACTGGTACGCTATGTCGCCTTCCGATGCGCGGGCGCGCTTCATGCGGATGCGGGGTTATAACGTGATGTTCCCGATGGGCTTTGACGCTTTCGGCCTGCCCGCCGAGAATGCCGCGATCTCGCGCAACATCCATCCCAAGCAGTGGACGTACGCCAACATCGCCCGGATGCGCATACAGATGCGCACGATGGGCGCGATGTTCGACTGGGATCGCGAGGCGGTAAGCTCCGATCCGGAATATTACCGCTGGACGGAATGGTTCTTCCTGAAGTTCTACGAGCACGGCCTGGCCTACAAGCAGATGGCAACGGTTGACTTCTGCCCGCACTGCAACACGACCCTGGCCCGCGAACAGGTATGGGGCGACGATCATCACTGCGAACGCTGCGGCACGCCGGTGATCAAGAAAGACCTGGAGCAGTGGTTCTTCCGCACTACGCGCTTTGCCGACGAGATGATGGATCACAGCAAAATCGACTGGCCGGAGCGCGTCAACGTCATGCAGGAGAACTGGATCGGCAAGAGCGAGGGCGCGCACGTCAAATTCGTCACGCAGCACGGCGACGAACTGACGGTCTTCACCACCCGCCCGGATACGTTGTGGGGCGCGACGTTCATGGTCATCGCGCCGGAGCATCCGCTGGTCGAGAAGCTGACCACCGACGCCCAGCGCAAGCAGGTCGAGTCTTACATCGCCAACGCCAAAGCGCAGACCGAGATCGAACGCGCCGACGCCACCAAGGACAAGACGGGCGTCTTCACCGGCAGCTACGCGATCAACCCGGTCAACAACGAGCAAATCCCGATCTGGATCGCCGATTATGTCCTGATGGGCTACGGCATGGGCGCGATCATGGCCGTCCCGGCCCACGATCAGCGCGACTTCGAATTCGCGCGCAAGTTCGACCTGCCAGTGCGCGTCGTCATTCAACCCGACGGCGAAAACCTGGACGGCGCGACGCAGACCGAAGCTTATCCTGGCGATGGCAAGATGGTGAACAGCGGGCCGTTTAACGGCACTTCGACGGACGAATCCGTCGCCAAAGTGACGGCCTGGCTGGAAGAAAAGAACCTGGGTCATTACGCCGTCAACTATCGCCTGCGAGACTGGCTGATCAGCCGCCAGCGCTATTGGGGCGCGCCGATCCCGATCATTTACTGCCCGACTCACGGCGCGGTACCTGTGCCGGAGAAAGACCTGCCTGTGCTGCTGCCCGACGACGTGGAATTTATGCCCACCGGCGAAAGCCCGCTGAAGTTCCACGCCGGGTTCCTGAACACGACCTGCCCGATCTGCGGCGGCCCGGCCAAGCGCGAAACTGACACGATGGACACCTTCATGTGTTCGTCGTGGTACCAACTGCGCTACCTGAGTCCGAAGTACGACAAAGGGCCATTTGATCCCAAAGAAGCGGCTTACTGGCTGCCGGTTGACCAGTACACGGGCGGGATTGAACATGCCACCATGCACCTGATGTATACGCGCTTTTTCACGAAAGCCATGCGCGAATGCGGCATCTGGGACGACACGATCAAACTGCGCAAGCCGGGCCAACCGCCCGTAGACGACGAGCCGATGCTGGCGCTGTTCAACCAGGGCATGATCCTGGGCGAGCCGCGTGGCGGCAATACCGTCGTGGCGAAGGGCAGTTGGGAAGCCAATCGGCTGAATGCGGCGACCATTCAGGTGGTCGCAGACAGCGCCGATGAGCTATCCATCTCCGAGGACGCCGATACCGTCTTCGGGGAGATCGTGAAGCGCACCGAGAATTTCTTGAGCATCGAGAAAGCCGACGGCCAGCAGGTCACGGTAGAAGTTTTGTCCGACACGAAGATCACCGATCCAGGCGGCAACGAGATCACGTTGGCCGACCTGCGCTTCCACCTCGACGCCGAGAAGATGTCCAAGAGCAAGGGCAACGTCGTCGCGCCTGACCAGGTGGTCGCCCGCTACGGCGCCGATACCGTGCGTGGCTACCTGATGTTCGCCTTCCGCTGGGAACTGGGTGGCCCCTGGGATAGCCAGGGCATCCAGGGCGTGGTGCGCTGGCTGAATGACGTGTGGAACCTGGTCACAGATGGACGGCCACAGGTCGCGGGCCAGCCTTCAGAATCCGACGTTCGCGCGCTGCGCCGCAAGGTTCATCAGACCATCCAGCGTGTCACCGAGGGGTTGGAAACCTTTGGCTTCAACACGGCAGTGGCCGCGCTGATGGAACTGAAAAACACGCTGCTGGCGGCCCGCAAAATGCCAGTCGTGAACGACCCGGCTTACGACGAGGCCATTGCCACCATGCTGCTGCTGATGGCTCCCTTCACCCCGCATGTCGCGGAAGAACTGTGGGAGTGCATCGGGCGGCAGTACAGCGTTCACACGCAGCCCTGGCCGCAGTTCGACCCGGCCATTGCGAAGGCCGACGAGATCACGTTAGTGGTGCAGGTCAACGGCAAGGTACGTGATCGCATCGTCGTCCCGGCGGACATCACCGAGGACGACGCCAAAGCGAAGGCGCTGGCAAGCGAAGGCGCTCAGAAGTACATCGGCGGCAACCAGCCCAAGAAGGTCTTCTACGTGGCGGATCGCGGCATGGTCAACATCGTCGTGTGAGATTCGGCAGTCCCGATCAGCGATACTGGGATACAATGAGGGCGATCTCGGACGCGGGATCGCCCTTTTTAGTTGCGTCTGCTCATGCAAAACCTCTGCTGCTACTCGAAGCCCGCTCAGCCTCATAACCAGCATACACAAAAGTGCGCATGACAAACGCGGAAATTACAGACGTTCAGTCGAAGGGAAAAACGCCGTACTGTAGGGACAAGGCCCGCCATGTCCCTACTTCCTTTTCGCGCCCACGAGTACGGGAGTAAGGGTTGGGGATAGAGGGGTTAGGAAACACTACAAGTGTCCTTTTTGTACAAGACCATACCCTTGGGTTTAGGATAAAGTA
>DATGFK010000249.1:0-2858 GCA_035309185.1 Aggregatilineales bacterium | reverse complement strand
TCTAGAAGAACATCATAATTAAAGTTAATGAGACCAAACGGAATACTCTTATCCTTAAGTTTATTCATTAAGGTTATGTATGCGTCCTCGTGAGAGCAGGTTTCGGAAACCTCACGGAGAAGCTCCCATATATAGAAGGTTATGCGACCAAGGTCTTTCTGCGTTTTTTGAACCTCAGATTGGGGAAGCAACTTTGAATCATTGAGTAATTTCCGCGATAGCTGAGAGATGTACTCTTCCACTGATCCACATTTATCTGCTTCGGCTTTGTGCTGTTTTAGTTCATCAGGCTTTATTGCGACCCGTTGGGCGGTTGCAACATATCTATCATCAAACAGTTCATTCGCCAGCGGCGACTCCTGGGAATACTCAAAACACGTTTGAGATGCTTTGGAGGCCCCTGCCCCGAAGATAAAAACGTGCATTGATACACTCCTATCTAACATCAGAATCTCAATGAATTGAAGTTAACGCGACATTTCTCAGTCTTGCAGAGACTATCTAATAACTCAACACGCTCTCATTAGATTTCGCCAGCGTAGACCATTTTTGACCAGTTCAATCTAGATGAAGGACGCTGTAGAACAGCGGGAAAAGGGCTTTCAGAGTGGACAGTGCAGTGTCCCAACTATCGCCTGGAAACGGCAGCGAGAGAAACACGGCCCTACGAAGTTCCTTCCGCAGCCCACTGCCTCAAGAATGCAAACACCTTCGCCCGGTCGTGGTGATCGCCCGTTTCGAGATCGCCGGTGTTCTGCGAATGCAGCAGCGATCCCTGCGCGTCCAGCATAAAGATGTGCGGATAACCGGCCACTGGCGGGTATTGCGAGAGGAAGGCCGTGTTCGGAATCTGTGTGCTGTAATGCACCTTGAGCACGACAAAGTGCTGATCCAGGAAATCCGCCACGTCGGGATTCTCCGCGAAAAAGTGATCGAGTTTGTGGCACCAGATGCACCAATCGCCGCCAACTTCCAGCAGGATGCGCTTGCCGCTTTGGGTCGCCTCCGTCTTTGCCTGCGCCAGCGCGACGAAGGGATCGCCGTCCGGCTTGTAGCCGAGTGCGGAGGGCGCTGCGGATAGCTCCTCTGCCTCATCGAGTGTCACCACCTGGGCCGAGGCCGCGCCGTCCGCAGGAGGGATCGTTACGGCGAGGCGGTGATATTCCACGGGCGGCAAGCACACGCCGTGGCTGCTGCACGCCATATACGTGATCGCCAGCACCGCCGTAGCCGACTGTTTCCCCGCCGAAATACGGATCGGCTGGCGCAGCGTGACCGGCCCATCGGGATAAATCGTAAAAGGAGCATCAAAGCCGACGAGCCGATCTTCCAGCGGCGCGACGCTGGCGCTCAGCGGGCCGGATGGCTCGATCCCCTGCGTCGTGACAATTTCAAGCAAAGTCGGGCGACCCACTCCGTTGATTCCTGTGCGCGGCAAGCCGCTATCGTACAGGTGGAAGCCTGGCGCTCGCGGCGTGTACGTAGCAGCGAGGCACGCATCGGCCTTAGCGTCGCGCTCAAGGGCAATCACGACGCGGACGCCGTTTTCTTCAAATTCTGCAAGCTGAATGGGGCCAATCATTTTGACCATTTGCCTAAACTGCTCACCGATCATTCTCTCTGATCTTGAGACGACTCAAGAATCTTTGGTGCGATCAGGATACGGGATGGGACACGACGAAAGAAACGAGTTCATCAACCTGCCGGGCCAGGCGTTTTTTTACACGAACATCAATCAGGTCGTTCATTGCGGAGAAAGACTGTTCCGTTGCCATGATTTGTGTGGGCGCCAGCCATGCTCGCAGTTCACGTACGCAGTGGCTCATGGCCGTCAACGTTGTGGTATCGTTCACGGCGATGATACCAACCGCGCAGCCTCGTAGATACGGGCGCGCATCCTGGGCCAGCAATTCCGCAAAGTCGAGCGCGTTTTTGAAAACACCGCTGACGGTGCCGTGATAGGTCGGGGAGGCCCAGATCATCGCGTGAGCACGGCGATAGGCAGCCAGGAGTCGAGCGATGGTCTCCCGCTTTTCAATGGGATAATCCTCGAACGTCCGATCGGGCAGGAACATCGGCAAATCCAGTTCAAATAGATCGAGGAGTTCGGCATCCATGCCGCGTTCTTTGGCGAGGGCAAGCGAGGTTCGGAGCAGTGCGCGCGAACGGGAATGTTCGCGCAGGCTGCCGCCGAGTAAGATGAGTGTTGGAGTCACAGCTACGAGTTGCCGAAGATTTGATCCACGCTCAGCACAATGTTCGGCAATGCCTTGACGGTGATGGTCTGTCCGCGTTTGAAAGTCTGCTTGGTCGCGTACTGGTCACCCTGCGGATCGGTGTAGCGTTCAATGGCTTCGCCATTGACATCGGTGAGCCACACTTCAGGAATGCCTGCCAGCGCATAACGAGGCAATTTTTCGAGCCGGTCGTAGGCCAGAGTGCTGTCGCAGACCTCGATCAGCAGCAAGATGTCGGCGGGCTTTGGCGTTTCCTTCGCGTAGAAATCGTCCCGGTAGCGCAGCAGCAGGACGTCCGGCTGCGGTTCGCTCATCGCACTCAACTCGAACGGGTTCTGGGGCGAGACGATTGCAATTTTATCAACCTGTGGTACGAGCAACGCTACATAGCGATTAACGATTGCTGCGTGGGGTTTACCAATGGGACTCATCACTCGCACCTCGCCATCAATGAGTTCGACGCGATCATCCTCGCCCAAAATGCCCACCTCCGCCATCCGGTGATAATCGGCTACCGACACCGCCCATCGCGTGATGTTTGGCCTGCCGTTCGGTGCTGGCGCTGTTTGGGATATGACCTGTTCGACCATTGCCTGCCTCCACCTTGAATCTATTGGCAAT
>DATGFK010000248.1:0-8897 GCA_035309185.1 Aggregatilineales bacterium | reverse complement strand
TTCATAGGTTATTGTTCGCATTTGATGACCTCGTGCCTTAGTTTAAGTCTCGCAACTCAAAGCTATCTCACGAGCGTCATCTTTTCACGTTTGTACGAAATCTAGGTAGCCAATGGTTGACCTCCACAGCTATCAGACTGGCCGTACGATTTATTTCAACGGAAGTTCAGTCTTGGCTGCGTCTTGAATGGCCTGCGCAGCTTGCTGAGGTGTATCAGTACCTGCAAATACGGCCTGGACGCTGTCCAGCACGGCTCCGGCAGTCGCCGGGGGTAGGAACTGGTCGTAATACAACTGGAAGTACGTTGCACTATCGCGGGCCTTGATGATGGTTTGCAGGATCGGATCTGTAATTGCCGAATCAGTGCCCTTGACTGTCGGCGGAACTGTGACGCCGATGTTGGGGTCCGCCCCCATGATCTGGTATTTCGTGGAGCTCGCGAACTTCAGGAAGTCAACAGCGGCGTCCGGGGCGTTCTTGCCCACAGCCAGGCCATCACCGCCGCCGAATACGTCGGTGGCGAGACCGGTGCCACCCGTTATAACCGGGAAGGGGAACCAGCCAAGATCAGCGCCGAGACCTTTTTTGCTTGTGCTGTCGTTAATCTGATTGGCGATTGAGAATTGGCCCATGACTTCCATGGCGCCTTTGCCGTCGCCCATCAGGTTCTCCGCCGTACTGTAATCGGTTGCCAGGGCACCGTCCTGGAAAGCGTTCAAGTCAACAAGTTGCTTGAGGTCGGTGAAAGCCTTGACAAAAGGCGCATCTGCAAACGAACCTGTCTGATTGTATGCGGCCAGGAAGCCCTTTTGACCAGCTTCGCGGGTCGCTAGATAGGCGAAGAAGAAGTGACCCGGCCACTTATCTTTTTCACCAATAATGAATGGCGTGATTCCGGCAGCCTTCAGGGCTTTCACGTCGGTCAGCAGATCGTCCCAGGTCGCCGGGGTTTTTGCGGGATCGAGGCCGGCCTTCTTCCACAGGGCCTTGTTGAAGAACACGCCAACAGCGCCCCAATCAAAAGGGACTCCATAATACTTGCCGTTTTGCCCATAAAGGTTGAGTGCCGCCTGGGCAGCAAACGAGTTCTTCCACTCGCCATTGTTAGCGTTCAGCTCTGGCGAAATGTCGCGCACCAATCCGGCGTTGGCGTAATTCCACAGCACGCCGCCGCCCCAGCTCCAAAACAGATCAGGGGGAGTGCCAGCTTGTATAACCGTAGTTAGCTTCGCTTTGTAAGCCTCATTTTCCAGAACCGTGAACTGGATGGTCACGTTAGGGTGCTGCGCCATATAGTCGTTGGCGATGGTTTGCCAGTAGGCGCCTTGAATAGCTGCTGTTGAGATGTGCCACATGTTGATGGTCACAGGTGCGGCTGTGGCCTGGGCGTTAGCAACGATACCCGAAAGTGACAGGGTAGTGATCATTGCAGCGAGGGCGATGATCAGGGAGAAACGATAACCTTTACGCATTGCTTGATGCTCCTTCTTAAGTGGAAAAACGTATATCACTTTTGACTGCGCGGAATGATGTTCGAATGATTAATTTCCTTTTTCGGCCACTCCTTTCACAAATTGCCCACGCGCTGCATCGTTTTGCCTGTTCAGCGTGGGTGGATGCGACCAGTTGAATCCCGAACAACTAATTCGGTTGGTAATTCTCGCCGCGTGGTAAAGGCCGCAAGGCCTTCCAGCAGCGTTACCAGCAACTCAAGGGCAGTTTCGCCCATGTCGGCCATCGGTTGGCGCACTGTCGTTAGCGTAGGGTATGACTGCGACGCCATTGGAACATCATCGAACCCGACGACAGAAACATGCTGACCGATGGACAGACCTGCGGCTTTGGCAGCGTCCATGACGCCGAAAGCCATCATGTCGTTAGAGGCAACAATTGCGCTGGGCGGTTCTGGGAGCTGGAGCAGCGCCTGTCCTTCTCTGAAACCAACCGGCTGAGAGAAGTCTCCTTCGCGTACCAATTCTGTATCGTAGGGCAGGCCAAGTTCGGCCAGCGCATCACGGTAGCCGTGCAGCCGGTCATGTGAACAGGCGATGTCCATGCGCCCGGTGATAAAGCCGATGCGATGGTGTCCGAGGGCGAACAAATGGCGCATAGCTTCTAGCACGCCTTTTCGGTTGGTTGCCGTGACACTCGGCTCGTTTTCTGTCCCACTGTGATGGTCAATAATGACGTAAGGCAGATCATGTGCTTTTAGGTCGCTAACAATAACTTCGTAGTCGAGGGGAACTACCATCAGCACGCCGTCAACCAGCGTGTTGCTGAGCAAAGAAAGATAGTAACTGGTGCGCGCGGTGTGTCCCGTTGATCCCTGGGTATACAGCATCAGACCGCAATTCAGGCGTTCTGCGGCGTCGGAGACGCCCCGTAGAATTTCACCCATGTAGGTTGTCGTGATGTCCGGGACAAGCAGTGCGATCAGCTTTGTCCAGCCCGGATGCGCGCGCAGCCCTAGTGTGGGAACATAGCCGAGTTCCTGCACGGCATCAAGGATGCGCTGTCGCGTCTTTTCCGAGACGCCCCCCTGGTTATTGAGCGCTCGTGAAACGCTCATTTTCGAGACATTGGCGAGTTCTGCGACATCTGCAATGGTGATGCGAGATTTATCCATAACCATCCCTATAACGTTATACTACGTTACTGTAACGTTCCGAAAATAGTAATCTAGTTTGCTGGTGTTGTCAAATTGACAATCGGCAAGGCGTGGGCAATATGGAGCAAAAAAGGTCTTGATAGAGACTGCGACTGCGGAAAGGCCGAGGTTTCGCCCGGTATTGAAGGCCAAAACCGGGCTGTGCGGATTTTGCAAAACTTCTGAGGTAATTTGCAGTGTCTTAGGGGAGAAACACGCAGTTTGGGAAAAATAAATCAGCCGGAAGATTCGTCTTCCGGCTGATTGGAATTGTAAGGGTCAGGCCGTAGCGGCTGCGGCAGGAACCGTCTCGGCAACCTTCACCAATTCAAGCTCAATGGTCAGCTTGATTTCGTCGCCGACGAGCACGCCGCCTGCTTCCAAGGCGACATTCCAGTTGAGGCCCCAGTCCTTGCGATTGATCTTGCCCTCGGCACTGAAGCCTGCACTGGTGTTGCCCCACGGGTTTTTAAGCGCCCCGGTGTAGTCAACGTCCAGGGTCACTTCTTTGGTAACATCACGAATAGTCAGGTCGCCTATCAGCCGACCATGATGAGCGTCGGTCTGAGCCACGTGCTTGCTAACGAAGCGAATGGTCGGGTACTTTTCGGCGTCGAAGAAATCTGCCGAGCGCAGGTGCGCATCGCGTTTATCTTCACGGGTGTTGATGCTGGCCGCGTCAATCTCGATAGTCGCCTTGGAATTGACAAGGTTGTTCTCATCAAATTCGATCTGGCCCGTGAACTTCTCAAACTCGCCGCGTACATTGGTGATCATCATGTGGCGCGCAGAAAACTGAATGTGTGAATGTGCATGATCAATTGTCCAGGACATTTTTAGCCTCCATTTGCTACAGTCCCCAGTGATTCATTTGCGACTTGTATTATAGAAGTCGCTTGTATTTCGTAAGTAACTATAATATCCATAGTCGGGATTGTCAAGGGCCAATTTTTCTGATATGATCATTCCCACAATGCACCCGCACCAAAGCAGTAGAGGAGCAGATTGATATGCGCTACAGTGAAAAGATATGCGTAACGTTTCAACGCTGCGCCGAAATCATTGCCAAAAAATGGACGGCTCTGATCCTTCGGGTGCTGATGGAAAAACCTCGACGCTTCAGCGAACTGGCGGAAGAACTCGAAGTCGTCAGTGACCGCATCCTGTCCGAACGCCTCAAGGAATTGGAGCGTGAAGGCATTGTGGAACGGCATGTCTACCCATGCACGCCTGTGCGCGTCGAGTACTCACTGACGCCAAAAGGCTGTGCGCTTGCCCCTGTCCTTGATGCTATGGATTCCTGGAGCAGCCAGTGGATTGGCATCAGCGACCATGCTGAGTTGGAGCCGGTCGAGGCGTCTTTAGGTGAAGAGGTTCGCCCCTGATCATGACCCGGCCTTAGCTCTGCATAAATCGCCGCGACTCGAAGCGATGGGCTTGCGGCGTTTCCTTTTCCACATAACCTGCGATCAACTATCAATCCTCGCAGTGACAGCCATTTAGCCAATGAATCGAGTTATAATTCTCTCAATTGGAAATGTGGCTTGCAAGCCAAATAGGCAGGCTAGGATTAGGGGTTGTTCAAACGTGCAACAGTGCGACGTGTCGTTTATGTGATCGCCTTGGCGGCGATGGTGCTGGCCGTGTTCAGTATGATCAGCCCAACGACGACTGCCCTGGCCGTCAGCGTGATGGTGGGTTGCTCTGGTTCCAACCAGACTTTACAGGGCATCAGCGCGATTCACAGCAACGGAGCCTTGCTGTTCAGCAGGGATGACGTCGTGAGGGTTTCCGCAAACGGCCCCTTTAACGTTAATCAGGCTCAATCAACCAGCTCCTGTGCTCATCGCTGGCACTACTCCGCCCTTGACCCCAAACTGGCAGCCAGAGCGCTTGAGCAACTTGAATCGTTGTGGAAGGCGGGCGCAATTTCGCCGGAAGATTACCAACGGGCAAAAATGCAGTTCGCGCCCGCTCGACAAAGTTCACGGCCTGGCGCGTGAACTGGTCGGCTAGTCCCCAATCGCGTCTGCACCAGCAGTCGCCGGTGCTCCAATAGTCTGACGATGCAACACGAGTTGCGGTAGTTCGCGCATTTCATCCATGCGAAGCAGCAGCGTCGCCCCAATATACACCACACCGCCAATTGCCATCTGGATGAACGCGACCACAATCACCCCAATCCGGCTGGAACCGATGGGCAGCACGCGAAGCGCCGCGCCAGAAGCCAGGATTGCAACTGCCATGACTAGGGAACCGACCAGAGCTTTAAGCGTTGCACGGGCCAGCACAGGGCCATCAATCCCCTGCCAGCGCCGACGCAAGATGAACAGCAGGAGTAGCAGTTCGCAGCCGGGCGCAATGCTGTTGGCAAGCGCGAGGCCCGCCACACTCAGCGTACCGCTCAGCCATACCGCCAGGACAACATTAACCGCAGCAGTTGCCAGGGAAACCAGCAATGGCGTGAAGGTATCCTTGTCGGCATAGAAACTACGTGCCGCGATCTCGAAAGCACTCTGTGTGACGATGCCCAGGCCGAAGAATTGCAGTACGCGGAAGACCCGATCGGCGCTTTCAGCGTCAAACGCCCCACCTTCCAGGATGCTGACTAACGGACGCCCGGCCAGCACGATTGCGACTGCTGCCGGAATTGAGGCAATCAGAATAAAGCGCAGCGCGCCGCTCATGGCAGCGCGTTTGCCGCGCAGGTCGCCTTCCGCGCTCAGCAACGCGAGCGTTGGAAAGATCACAATGCCCATTGCGGTGCCAATTAGCGTCTCCGGGAACTGCATCAGGCCGTAGCCACGCCGGTAGGCGGACACAGCTCCAGCGCCCAGCCCGGACGCAAGGCGGATCGCAACGAGCGTATTCAGATTGAACAGGGCCAATGCAATCGCCCTCGGGATCATTAAAATGATCACTTTGCGCAGGGTTGGGTCACGCCAGTTCAGCAAGGGCTGCCAGCGGGCTTTCAGGCGAATCAAGCCTGGAAGCTGAATTCCCAGGTGCATCGCCGCGCCCGCCACTGCGCCAATCGCCACGCCGTAGATCCCAAAGAAGCGGGCCAATACCAGCGTGCCAAACAAGTTGCCCACATCGTACAGGATGGGGGCGAGCGCAGGCAGCAGGAAATTCTGATTGGTCTGCAAGATACCCATGCACAGCCCGCTGATCGAAAATAGGAGCAGGCTGAACAACAAGATACGCATTAAGTTAGCCGTCTGCATGATCAGGTCGGGGTGTAGCACGGTAAGGAGGAATCGGGTATTGAAAGGCTGGCTTAGATCCGGATAAAAATTGACGTAGCCAGGCGCGATTACGTTGGCTACCAGCCACGGCGCCGTGATGAAAGTCAACGTTGCTATAACCACCACCGCCAGAAAGATCGTGTTCAACGTGTTGGAAGCCAGGCGCCAGGCTCCCTCGCGGTCATCGCGGGCCAGGAACTCGCCGAAAATCGGGATAAAGGCAAAAGCCAAAGCACCGCCCGCCAGAAGATTGTACAGCTGCTCCGGGATGGCATTGGCAACCGTGTAGGTGTCCCAGGCCAGTGTGATCCCAAAGCGATCCAGGGCCACTTTCTGCTCAACCAGACTGACCAGCTTGGCAGCCAGCAGTAGCATGATGACCAGCATCGCTGAGCGAGCAATGCCGCTTGTGGTCAAACGTGGCTTTGCCCTTGAAGTATCCTGTTTTTGCATTGAAAACTACCTTTTATTGCTGCTCAGCGATCTTGATCGCCCTATCACCGACGCGGATCACCCCAGGCTGGATCACTTTCACGTACATACCACGACGACGCTGCTGTCGCCCCTCTGGCGAATTGACTAACCGAATCGCGTCATGCCCAAAGCGCTCGGTGAACTTTTGGCAACCGGTATGGGGTACGTCGGTGACTTCTATGACCGCAGTACCCAGCGCAATTCGCTGACCAGGAGGGAGGTTTTCAATGCTCAAGTCCAGGTCAATGTACAACTGATCACCAGCCAGCGCCCACCGATCCCGTTCCTGGGCCACAGCATCAATCACGCGGCTGTTCATGATCGTAATTTGCATTTCCCGATGGGCGCTGCCATCATCGGTTTTGTCGCTGCCGCGCGCTTTCCAGTTATCCCCGACCAGGCCATCCATCACGTCCAGTTCAGCGAATTCCTTGACGCGCCGCTCTCCCTCGGCTGGACGGCACACAATCATCCGCAAGAGACCGTTATCTTTCGGTGATTGGCCGAGATCATTTAGCCGCTTATGGAGTTCGTCTGTACTCACGTGTGGTTGCACGGGCCATTACCTCATTGCTAAGTCGTTAACTAGATTGGCTCATCCTCCACTTCGCCACCAGGGGAGCCGAAGTGGAGTTAGTTTCTGTCACTGCGCCGCCTGTGCGATGGCGGGCGGCGCAAATTTACCATTCTGGATGTCATTCAGGCGATCACTCGCCATAGAGAAATTCGGGTTGAATTTCAATACACGTTGTAAGTCGGCTTGCGCAAGCGGAACCTGCCCCTGGGCGGCCTCTGCCATAGCCTTCCAGTAGTAGGTCTCTTCTACGTCAATCGTGTTTGATAGGGTCGTATTTGCCAGCGCCAGAACCTGGCCGTAATTGCCCACATTATAGTAGGCCTCGTAGGGCGTAAACTGGTACCATAACATTCGCCAGGGTAAACCACCCACGTTGGTCGCCTGGTCAAATGCAGTCGCGGCTTCCTTGTATTTGTGCAGCAGGACGTAATTCGTCCCGATATTGAACCAGGCAAAGGGATTTGTCGGCGACAGAGAGGCGTCATAACGTGCCTGGCTGAGGGCGTGCTGCCAGTTGTAGTTGAGATCAGAATCTGGCCCCAGGATTGCACCCAGTTCGGCCTCGCGGTCTTTGGTATAGACGACAATATAGACGTAATTGAACATCTGCCAACGTCGCTGAATGTCGTCATAGGCTTCGTGATAGCCAAGGTCATCTTTGCCCGGTCCCAGGTAGGTGTCCATGCCATAGAGCGTGCTCTGGTTATCGTCGTAGCCAACGACGGTCAGGTAATGACCCATCCAGCCTTCCCCGGCCACGTCATAGCCCGTTTCCAGGATCACCGCAAATCGCTGCGACACCAGCCGCTTGACCAGGTTTAGGTCGCCACCCACGCGCTGGATAGCCTTCACGCCCGTATGGCCGTTGACAAAATCTACCATCTGCCAGGGGCTGACATTCTTATCGTCAGGATTAGGCTTGAGCCAGGCCGCCGACACTTCCTGATCGCCCTGCCAGCCATAATAGGCCAGCGTTTGAGTCAGATTAGCCGGGCCACAGTCATTCCAGTGTTGTGGCACCCACTTGAAACCGGGATTATGGAAGGCCACCGGTACCGGTTCTTGGGTACTCGGAGGGCCAGGCGTGGGCGGAACAGGCGTCGGAGTCTGGTTGACCACCGGCGTGGGTGATCCGATGGGCGCGGCCAGAGTCGGTGTGGGTGGGACTGCCGTCAAAGTCGGCAGCGGGCTATTGCGTGTGCTTGTTGCGCCTGCGGTACCGCTCGTACCTGAATTGCCCGTTCCGCTCGACAGATCGCCGTTGGCTTGTGTAGAAGCTATTGGGACGGCGATGGTCGAGGTTGGCGTTGCCAGGAGCGCCATTGCGTCGCCGCTCTTGAAAGCGCTGGTAGGCAAGATTACCGGTATATGCGTCGGAACTAGATCGGCCATAAAGTTAAAGCGCCGGATAAAGCGATCCTGCCATTCGCCGGGAAGACTGCGAAACACGACCGGCCAGATAATGACACCCAGCACAATAATTCCGGTACAGAAGACCATTCCAAAACCAGCACAGCCAAGTCCCCACTTAACGTAATTGACCTGGCGTTTCTCTCTGGTCTTTCGGTCTCGCGTTGGCTTTTCTGCCTGCAACGATTCATCACTCATGCCACGTAACCCTCTTGCTCAATATCCCCGCGTGAATAACACCTGTGATCATACCGCTGATCTAAAGTGTGAATCCTTGCGCTGGGCTTACGGGGCGGGAATAATAGCGCATTTGAGGGGCCTCGCGCAAGCGCACGAGTCCGATAGGCTATCTTTCGTAGTCAAGGCGGAGGCAACGCCACACATGGGAAATGCTTTGGGTGCAAAATACGGTATTGATGCGCCGGATGCAGTGCGTAACATGATCGTGCTGGGCCTGGGCAGTATGGTCTTGAGCATGATTTTGAACTCAATTCTAGCTACCAGTCAGCCAATTCTAGGTGGCGTGCTGGCAACTATTTG
>DATGFK010000247.1:0-5901 GCA_035309185.1 Aggregatilineales bacterium | reverse complement strand
TGTGCTTTGATCGAAGCGATCTGCTGCCCGGCCACGCTTTCGGCCAGGCTTTCATAGGCCGGGTCGAGCGTCGTATACACTTGCAGCCCCGCAGTGTTCAATGTGGAAGGCGGCATTCCCAGGCCATCCAGAAGCGTTTTCAGTTCATTCTCAGCATACAATGTAAAGTGCGGCGACTTCAGGTTGACGTTGGGATCGGCGAAGTGGAGGACTTCCGCAAGGGTCGAATCAGCCTGGGCGCGTGTGATTTTGCCGTTAGCAACCATCAGGTTCAGGACAGTTGTGCGGCGGTCAAGCACAGCCTGCTGTACTGCCGGATCGGGATTGAGTGGGTCGAGGTCGGCGGGCTGCTGGGGCAGCCCAGCCAGCAAAGAGGCTTCAGCCAGGGTGAGGTCTTTGGCACTCTTGCCAAAGTACGTTTGGGCGGCGGCTTCGATTCCATAGGCCAGATGGCCGTAATAAATCTGATTCAGGTACATCTCCAGGATGTCGTTCTTGGACTTTTCGCGCGTCACGATCAGCGCCATAATGATCTCTTCAAACTTGCGCTGGAACGATTGCTGAGTGCGGTACTGGTAGTCGAAGGCGATTCCGCGTACAAGCTGCTGCGTGATCGTGCTGCCGCCGGAAACGATCTGGCCGGTGGTGAGGTATTGCCAGCCCGCGCGCAGGTTCGCTTGCATGTCCACGCCATTGTTGGTGTAGAAGGAACTGTCTTCGACGGAGGTGGTGGCGTCCAGCAATGACTGGGGCATTTCGGCGAGCTTGATTTCGGTGCGGCGGCCCTCGCCAAACAGTTCGTGCAGTTGGTTTCCGGCACGGTCATAAACACTAGCCGTTTGAAAGGTTTGCTGCTGTTCTTGCTTCAACGCGGTGTCCCACTTGGTTGAGACCTGCTGGTACAGGTTATTCCAGATAATCAGGCCGGCCGTGAGTCCAACGCACAAAAAGAGCAGCGTGCCTGCCACGAAAATCAGTCCGCAGCCCAGGCAGGCTGTCCGGCAGGTGATCCGGCTCCGGCGACGCCGTTGCGGCTGTTGCGGAGGCGGAGCGCCGTATTGCGTCTGATAAACGCTGGACAATGCCGGGTCGGGCTGGCCTTGATCGTAATTGGGTGTACCCGGCTGCTGGGTCTGATAAGACATTGAGTCTCCACTCTTGAGGCGCGATCTACCTCATCATTCTACTCAAATTCCTGCGTAGCGGGTGTCGGTTCGCTGTCGGGCTGCCATCGCCAAACTATCGCCTTCCCTACGATTGCACTCCGATACGATCGAAATGCTTCTGTCAGAACGTTTACACGTCAAGCGACAGGGCAACGCCCAGCCGGTAGGCCCGGTGCAATGCCTCAAAGAATCCTTTAAAGCCGCGAATCGATTCGTCGTCGTCTGGATCGTCTTCCAGGGCAAACGGCAGCGAGCGATCCGCGTCGCGTTCGGTAAGGCTCATCATAGAGGCTGCATCCATGTCTCGCGGGATTGCGCCGAAGAACAGCAGCAGCATAACAGCATAAGGTGGCTGAATGTCGCCAACCATAAACAGCATCTCGAAGACGTGATCCGTCGTGATCTGTTTATCTTCAAGGTTTCTGCCAAAGCGCTCCGCCGTCTCGAAAAAGACGCCGGGGCGTTCGCGCATTTTGACGGACTGAACGCCTGCTCCCGTCAACCCGAACTCCTTCATGGTCTGGTTCAGCAGCAGGAACGGTAGCGGTTCATCCTCGCCCGGCAACTGTTTGAGCAGCCACAATTCCGCGGCACGGGAGATCGGGTAGTTCAAACTGCCGTAGCAGCCAAAGGGCTGTTGCAGGCAGTTGGCTGGACACCCGGCGCAATGGTGGGATAGGAGGTCAAGCGAGGAGGATTCGTCTAGCAAATCCTGGACGATGACGACCTGTGTTTCTTCGCCGCCGGTGGGCGTTCGCCGCACCATCTCGAAGCCCATTTCCGATGGCGAACGCTGGTCGCCATGATCGCGATACAGCTTCACGATGGCGGCTGCGCGGTCACGCGCCTTCAGCCGCTCCAGGATAATCTGTGGCGCGAGGGTTTGCTTGGGAACACAGTCCAGCCCGATGACGTAATCTATACCCATTGTTCGGGAATCAAGCGCCAATGAGATGCTGGAGTTCTTTGACCATGCGATTCGTGGCCCATTTATAGGATTTACCTTTCGGAACCAGGAGAACCAGCACACCGGGCTTGCGGGCTTTGAACCAGCGGCACACGATGCGCCGCCCGTCCCAATCGAAAAATTCACTTTCACCGCTGGCCCCGACGCCAGCCTTGTCTTCGGCCCGCACTGTGACCTGATTGGCAACCTGTAGCAGTGTATCCACCGTGACAGGCTGTGTCTCCGGGGAATGCACTTCAGCCAACATTTTGCCTTCCATATCAACCAGTACAGCCGCGTCGAAACCCGACTGTATACGAATGTCATCCATGGCAGCGGCAAGTCTTGACTCTGGCATGGCGATTACTTCCCTCCGGCTAAAGTGGGCGTCGGCGGACGCACACTCAGCGTCACATTTACCGTACACGAAGCCTTCATGGTCTGCGTCGAATCGAATACAGTCAGGCGGAATTGATAGCTGCCTGGCTGGAAGGAGTTCAACGACAACTGTCCGAGGACACCCCGCTGCGGCACTGGCGACGATTTCCCTCCCACGGGGGCAAAACTGTTGCCAGTGCTTGGACCGCTCAGTTCAAATTTGTACTGGGCGAAGTTGGCTGTATAGGCCGTACCAATGACCGATACGGAATCGAAAATCACCTGGCCGTTAGCGGGAATTTGAAGCTGTGCCTCTGGCGATTCGCAGCCGATGGCTTTGGGGGCATCCGGGTTGATCGTCCCGACGAGGGTTGGCACGTTGGTTGGCGTGATCAGGATTTTGAGCTGGCTGTTCGGGTCTTGCAAAGATTGAGCCGTCACGGTCAACATCATATTTTGGATGCTGTCCAGTCCCGAAGCTGCGCCACCCGGCGTCCCATTGGCGCCCGGCAGCGAACCGTTCCCGCCTGGCGTACTGGTGTAAAAAGGCGCATCGGTTGGCTGAACAACTAGCGGTGAAGTGCTGGGGTTAAGCGGTTCGGCCACGAGCGATGGCGCGACGACATTCGAGATCGCGAAAATCGCCAGCAGGACTTCGATCAAACCGAAGGTTCGGGTGACGGCGCTGGCCTCTTTGCGCCGGGCCAGTTCGCGCTCTAACTCAAATTCCGCTACGCGCAGTTGCCTCCGCGAGGCTAAATACAATCGCGAGGAGAGCAGCAGCCCCAGGAGGCAGATGAGATACAGGCCGAACGAGGCTTCCTTGACGAGTAATACGATCTTGGTGGTCATTCCCTGACTGTATCCTACCCGTTAACGTTTTATCCGAGCGATGCTAATACGCCCCTCAGCAGTGCGATCAGGCGCGGCGCGACCTGTCTGCCGGTGTCGAGAACCTCTTCATGGAGGGACTGCTGTGCGGTACCTGGCGTATCAACAACCATGTTGCTGATGACCGAAACGCCCATGACGCGCATCCCGGCATGGCGAGCCACCACAACTTCCGGAGCTGTAGACATCCCGACCGCGTCACCGCCGATTGTCCGCAGCATCCGAGCCTCGGCAGGCGTTTCAAAAGTCGGCCCTGACAGGCAGACATAGACGCCGTCGCGCAGGGTAAAACCTTGCTTGTCGGCAATCTCGTGGGCCGTTTTGCGCAGCTTTTCATCGTAAGCCGTGGTCATGTCCGGGAACCGCGTGCCAAGCGTCTCGTCGTTTGGCCCAATCAAGGGATGGTTCCCGGCAAAACCGGGCAAATTGATGTGATCGTTGATCAACATCAGGTCGCCCGCGTGGTAAGACTTGTTCAGTCCACCTGCCGCATTGGTCACCAGCAGCGTTTTGATGCCAAGCTGCTGCATGACCCGCACCGGGAAGGTAACCTGCTGCATGGTATAACCTTCGTAGAAGTGGATGCGTCCCTGCAAAACCAGAACCTCGTGGCCTTCCAGGCGCCCGATGACCAGCTTGCCAACGTGGCCCTGGACGGTTGATGGGGGCCACAATGGGATGTCGCTGCTGGGAATGATGTCGGCTGCTTCGGGCGCGCTCGCCAGTTCGCTCAGGCCAGAACCCAGGATCAGGGCCACGGCTGGTTTGTGAGACGTACGTGAGCGGATCATATCGGCGGCGGCCCGATAATCGTTGAGGGTGAAGGTTGTCCTGGTGAACTGCATTTCCACTTGCGCGTTTCTTCTTCCGCTAAATGCCTGAACACATCGTAGGGGACAATTATACCATGCCAGAACATTTGCCTCACCTTCACACTACGATGTACGATCAGCATATGGCATGGCTTTGATAAAAAATTTGCCATCCCGTCATTATCAGAAACTAAGATTCGCAAGGAAAACGCCTACTATGAACCGCGTAACGGAATTAATCCCATACAATCCCGCCTACGCCTCGCAAACGGTGCAGGCCTACCTGGAAGTCTTTACTGCCCCGCCCTGGAATGAAGCGCTTTCGCTGAATGATGCCCTGTCACAATTGGAAACAGATGCGCAGCGCGAAGGCTTTGGGGGAATCCTGGCCCGCACCGGGCAGGAGATTGGCGGTTTTTCCTGGTGGTTTGACATCAGCGGCCCGGAACTCAATGACCGCTGGCGGCTGCGTTTTGCGCCGAAGGAAAAGGTTCCCCATTTGGAAGGGCGCGGCGTGTTCCTCATGGAGTTTGGCATTCTGCCGACGCTCAGACACCACGGACTGGGCAAGAAGATTCTGGACGCGACGCTTGAGCAGATCGAGCCGAATCACGATTGGATTGCGCTCAACACAAGCAATATCGCGCACGCGGGATTGGCGTTGCTCAAGAGCCGGGCTTTTGAAGACCTGGGCTTGAAAGGCATTCAAGTTCCCACGCGCATCTGTCTTGTGAAGTGGATGCACCCTTAGGCTCATCGCGCAAGATCGCCAAGCTGAGTGCTCGACTGGAGTTGTTTCCGAATGGAAGAGGTCATGGAAGCCACCCCATCGGCGCCAACCCACACACAACCCCGCTGGATTCGCCTGCTGCGCGGCCCATTGCGGCAGCCGGACTACGTGCTGACCCGCTGGCTCTTTTTACGGGCGATCGGCCTGATCTACCTGATTGCCTTTGCGTCCCTGGCTTCGCAGATTACCGGACTGATCGGCATTGACGGAATCTCACCTGTGGCTACCTACCTGCATGAGGTTCTAAGCACGCTGGGCAGCCAGGCATACTGGCGTCTGCCTTCGCTGGTCTGGTTAAATTCCAGCGATACTTTTTTGGTCTTTTTGTGCGGTGCGGGCGTTGTCCTTGCGCTCCTCGTCATCTTCGACGTGTTGACTCTACCCGCGCTGGCTTTGCTGTGGGTTCTGTACCTTTCAATAGTCTACGCCGGACAGAACTTTTTGAGCTACCAGTGGGATATATTGCTGCTAGAAGTAGGGTCCCTGGCGATCTTTCTCGCGCCCCTGCGCCCGTTGCCAGGCTGGTTACGGCAGGGAACGCCGTCGCGGATCGTGATTTGGCTGTTTCGGCTGCTGCTGTTTCGCCTTGTCCTGGAATCGGGCATCGTGAAACTGGCAAGCGGCGATCCCACCTGGCGCAATCTCACAGCCACGACCTACCATTACTGGACGCAGCCGTTGCCCAGCCCGCTGGCCTGGTACATGAACCTGCTTCCACTGCCATTCCATCAGGGTGAAGTCCTCTTCACATTTTTTATCGAACTCGTCGTGCCGTTCTTAATCTTCGGGCCACGCCGCCTCCGTTTTGCAGCCGCTGGACTGATCATTTTACAGCAGACGCTCATTCTGCTCACCGGCAATTATACGTTCTTCATTTTTTTGACCATCTCGTTGTGTTTGTTGCTGCTCGACGATGCG
>DATGFK010000246.1:0-2654 GCA_035309185.1 Aggregatilineales bacterium | reverse complement strand
ATGTTTTCTCCCGCCCAAAGTGTAAATGGCAAGAGGTTATTTCCATTTACCATCAAGGCGATGCCTCGTACCAAGAAGATTGCATTGGCTAAAAGGCATTGGCGGCTTGAAGCTGAACGAGCCCTGACACGCTCTATATCTGGCTGGTTGTGCTGCGTAGAAATCATGCTAGAATGACCTCCCACGCGGTAGTATTGCCGCACCCGCCCTTTCACAAGGAGAAGAAGCGATGCACAAGGCTGATTTGGTTGCAGCAGTATCCAAAGAGTCTGGTTTGACCCAGACACAAAGCGCGAAGGCAGTGGACGCGGTTGTCGAGGCGATCACGAAAGCGCTGAAAGCGGGCGACAAGGTGACCTTGACGGGTTTCGGCACTTTTGAGGTGCGCAAGACGGCAGCCCGTACCGGCACAAATCCCAAAACCAAGCAAAAAATCCAGATCGCCGCTGGCAAACGAGTCGGCTTCAAGGCAGGCAATACGCTGAAGGAAAGCGTAGTTGGAAAAAAAGGCGCAAAGAAAAAGTAACGCGCCTGTTGCCATGCGCAGTGAACCGCCGGAATTCTGTCCGGCGGTTTTTATTTTCAACAGCAACAGGACATAGTTCGTCCTGTTGCACACACAAAATAGCTCCGAGTAGATCAGCGCACCCATCCTGGATTGCGGTAAAGGGCGAAATCGCTGGTCTGGAACACTTCAGGCCAGCGCTCAACCTCATCGATTATCGTTCCCGCTTGTGGGATATTGGGAATGGCCCAACGTTTCCAGAAGTTGTCAATCACGACGTAACGGGCCTTATCCAGCCTGGGATCGTATGCCCAGCGATCCATCGGGATGTGGGGTGGGAAGTGAACGGTTCCCTCGCCAGTGGCAGCGATGGACATCTGAAGATCGGCGGTACGCGCGTCTAGCAGCCAGTTTACGGCAGGGGTGATTATCACCAGATTATCAGGCTGCGTGTTGGCATTCAAATAGGTCGCCACTTGCTGCGCCTGGGCGGGATCGGTCAGAAAGGGGCCTATCGCGATAGGAAACACGCTGCGGACGTGATCTATCTCAAGCCACAAGGACATTGCAAAGGGCGACACAACCAGGCACAGGCAAGTGCTTGCACTGAGAATCAGCGACGGGATTTGTCCGATTCCTTTCAGGCTACTGCCTGCCACAGATAAGGCAGTCCCGTATAGACAAGCGAGGCGGCCCCCAAGGCAGTAAAAGGCAGCAGATGTCTCTTGGGAATAAAGTTGGTATAGTTTCGCCCCAACTGATAAGCGAAATGTTATTTGCTTTAGGAATAAAGTTCCGCTTCTCAATTCTTGATCGTTTTCAATATACAGTATTTTGCATTTTGCCCCGCCCTGTGGGGCGGAAAGTTTGTGTGACGGCGAACAAAGTTTACGCCTTCCGTCGGTAGCGGACCCCACGCAGTCTTCGTGAATAACATCACGTGAGTGTGACGTGAGAGAAACGTTCACCTATCGGCAATCATCGCCAAATCGCGTACAGTAGGAGCCTCAACAGGCGTTACGAGGCTCGATTCAGGAATGCTACACAAGCAACTTGCATTTTTGGCGCAATTCTGGCTTCGGTTTTGTGGTACGGTCCTGATTTCAGGTTCAATCGTCGCCGGATTCGTCTTCACGCCGCGCCTATGGCGTCATCTGACGGGTGATCCTGGTTGTCTGAACTATGATCCTGGCCCGAATTATTACCTGTCCATGTTTGATCTTCGCACCGGACAGCACGCTTTTAGCTCAGTGCTATCCTCGCAGACAAACCCCTTCAAGCAGTATGAGCCGTATGGCCCGGCGATGCTTCAGGGGGCGACGATGTACCCACCGCTAGGTTACTATTACAACGACTATGGGCCATCTGAAATCAGCAAAAAATCTCTAACTGGGCGCTATGTTGCTACGCTTTATGACAATTTTGATTATCGTATCCCACTGGGCTTTAGCGTGGAAGGGCCGAGCGGCGGTAAGACAAAGCTGGCGGACGTACCCAACGGCGACATAATCGCCTGGACGCCCCATGACAAACTGATTTATGTGGATTCGGATAGTGCAATTGTTGAGGGTGACCCTCAAACTGGCGAAAAGCGCAGCATTCTGCCGCCATATACATCATTCAGTGTTCCGTCTCCAAATGGGGAATATCTGATCGTATGGAATGCCGATGATTCTTCAATCAAAGTGATTCCGACTGACCCATTGTATAACGATGATCCTGCCGTGTTAGCTAGCTGGCAGTCATTTCAGATAAATAATGGTTGGATTCGCTGGTCGCCCAATAGTCAATACTATGCAGTCCTGTACTTCCCGGATGGCGGCGGAGGTGGAGGCGGTTTCAGCCCTGTCAGCACGCCATTGGACATTGTTGGGGTGAACGGGAAAGTTTTTCGCAAGGTAACGACACTTACTTCGCGTCAATCGGCAGGTGGTGAGCCGATCTTGGATGCGCGATGGTCTGCCGATGGGAAAACGATGCTGTATCGAGAAGCTGATCCAACTTCATCCTTGAACGATCTGATCGCCTTCGATCCGCAGACGGGAGGTCGGCAAGTTATCGAAAGGAACATCGTCAGTACCCTCTCCTTCTCTTTCGAGAACATGCCATTTTACGATTACAGTACGCCTGACCAGGAGCGGATCGCTCT
>DATGFK010000245.1:0-3911 GCA_035309185.1 Aggregatilineales bacterium | reverse complement strand
AAGTCCTCGACGGTAAAGTAGCGTCTGCGGCGTGGCACCGGTTGAGGCGCAGGCTGCGATTTCTGCGTAGCGCGGGGCGCAGTGGCCTTCGCGGGATTGGCGGGCGGTTTTGAGGCGGCGATCATATCGGGCAGAGAGAGTGCAGGTCGAGGCTGCATACCAGTCTGTTGCGCCGGGGCGCCTTCCTCCGCAGTGGAGGGGGTATGTCGTGCCGCTGCTGGTTGAGAAAGCAGATCGGCCACGTTCAACGGACTTCGACTTGCTGTAGCGCTTTCGTAGCCCACCGGTTCGGTGGCGAGCGCCGCTTGTCGAACATGCGGCGAGGTCTGCGGCGGGCGCTTCATGCGTTCGGCGAGCATCTCCAGACGATGGCTCGCACCCAGCAGCGCCGCTTTGATGTGTGGGCGGCGTATGCCAATGGCGTAGCAAAAGGCGCCAACGACGATGGCGATGCAGCAGACCAAAGCCAGGTCGGTGCCGAAGAGTTTGAAGAACGGCCACGTTACCAGGTAGCCCACAAATCCCCCGGCCTGGCCGCTGCGGGCCAGCGCGCGCGGCTCGGGATCATGTGCCATCAGGTGCAGCACGCCCAGGAAGAAGACGTAAGAGATTTCGATGGCGATTACGCGCGACCAGGGCAGCCGGATGTGGATTCCCAGGCGAGGGAACGCAACCAGGACGCCTGCGATCATGATCATCACGGACAGCATGGCAGCGCCAATCTGTCCAAAGAACTGCCGGATCGTATCTGACCACAGCCCCGCCAGCGCCGACGACTGCGAAGCGCTCAGCAGTGAAAACAACGATACCAGGCCAAAAATCACCAGTACGATTGCGGCCAATTCGTCAATCCAGGCCGGGCGGTCATGCAGCAACCTGCCCAGTCGATCCGGGTCAAGCCAGGGATGGAACTCGATGTCCTCCTTTGGCGTGAGGCGCGACGAAGGCGCAGGTGGCGGCGGGGGCATCTCCTTTTTGACCAGTTGCGGGGAATTGGCGGGGTTTCCGGAACGTTTGCTGGAAGGCCGTGAACTTGACGAGCTGCCCGTGGCGCCAGGAGCCGAACCAGACGGCTTGGACGTTGTGCGCGCGCTTCCGGATGATTTGGACTTTGAAGTTGAAGACTTCGACGATTTCGAGTCAGCCATAACCCTTGATCTTGTCTCTAACAGGAAGTGCCGAACAGAAGTTAGCGAATAGAGGGGGAATGGTTCCCTATTCGACCATTATACTCCGATACGAACGAACGTTCTATGAGATTCTGATCAAAAAAAAGCCCCGGCAAGTGTCGGGGCTTGCCAGCCTATGCCATGTGGTCAAGACAGGAGTCCCGACACATTGGCCGTTCCGGACGTTGAACTGCTTGGAGTTGGAGTGTGCTGCTGGCGCAGGCTTAAGCCCAGGCGCCGCGCGTGCCCATCAATGTTGAGAATACGGGCCTGGACGGTTTGGCCCTCCTGGACGACGTTGCGGGGATGCAGGAAGTGACCCTCGGCCAGTTCTGAAACGTGGATCAACCCTTCGAGACCCTCTTCGACACAGGCAAACGCGCCGAAGTCCACCACATTGGTGATGACTCCCGATACGATTTGCCCAACATGGTAGCGCTGCTCGACGGTTGCCCAGGGGTCGGGCTGGAGGCGCTTGAGGCTGAGGGCGACGCGGGCCTGGTCGCGCTGAATGTCCATGACATACACCTGAATCTCCTGCCCGCGCTGTAAAATGTCTGAAGGATGGTTGACGCGGCCCCAGCTCAACTCGCTGATGTGGATCAGCCCTTCCACGCCGCCGAGGTCAATGAAAACACCAAAATCGCACAGGTTGGTGACGCGCCCCTTGCATGTGTCACCGCGATGCAGTTGATCGAGGACGTTGGCCCGCGTCCCCGGCTGAACCTGCGCCGCCCGTTCCGAAAGGATCAGGCGGTTCTGCTCGCGATCCAATTCGATGATCCGCAAGAGTAACGTCCGCCCGATGCGCTGCGAGAGTTCATTGCGGCGCGACAGGGAGTCGGTAACAGGCGGGAAATTGACCAGTTGGCTGGCCGGGACAAAGCCGCGCAGGCCGTTCCAGTCCACCAGCAGCCCGCCCCGGTTATAACCGATCACAGACAGTTCGACGGATCGATCCTCGGTAAAGGTCGTCTCCACCAGGGTCCAATCTTCGGCGTTCTCGCCGTCTCGGGAGGCTTGCGGCACGACTGTCGGCGCGAGTTCATCCCAACTGGATGTTTCCTGGCGCGGGCCGGAACCCGCACTTTCCCCCTGGCGCAGCAGCGCCGACCAGTATGCTTCATCGAGTGGAGGCGGAACCTGCTGATCCTGCCCCCGCGAATCAGAGATATTGAACGGCACTTTGCGACTAAAATTACTCTGTAGTTGATCCATAAGTACAACTCACCATCAACCAACATATAAACTATTGACATGGTTGAAGCGGAATTATAGTATCCCGGCGAGAAAAATGTCAACCCGCGTTGATGCAGCGTCGGGTAACTTCCCGAATAGCGGGAAAATCCCTATTGCTCTATACTTCCGACTAGAGTCTCGTGCCGTCTTCGGCGGTACGTTTAAGGATGCAATGTCCAGGTCGTTCAGGCCAAAAGAGCCAGCAGGGTACAAAGGTACAAAGCCATGCCGACTGTGCTAGTCGTTGAAGACGATACTGATCTCTTGTTCCTCTACCACACGGCCCTCAGCCAAAAGGGCTACGATGTGATCGAGGCCCACAACACCAACCAGGCGATGGAACTGCTTGAAGCCACGGATTTTATCCCTGCCCTGGTCTTTATGGATATGGGAATGCCCGACGCTCCTGGTACCAAGGTGATCAATTTTATGCGCAGCCAGCCGCGTTTTGACAACACCCGCATTGTGGTGGTCACGGCCAATGAGCAGTACCGTGCCCGCGTTGCCGATAAGGGCGTCAGCCACTTCCTGGTGAAGCCGGTGACTATTGCCCAACTGGTACATGTCGCCGACGAATTGACGACTGAATAGAAACCCTGGACACCTGTGATGTCCGAACCTACCTACGCGCGTCTTAGTGAAAGTCACCTTACAGAACTTGCCTCGTTGCTCACTGCTGAGCAGGTGTCGGCACGGACAGCCGATCTCGATCAGCATGCCCGCGATCAGTCTTTCCACACGGCGCACCCGCCAGACGCCATCGTCTGGCCGCAATCAACCGAAGAAGTGTGTCGGGTGCTGCGTTATGCCAATGAAAAGCATATCCCGCTAACGGCCTGGGGCGCAGGCACGAGCCTGGAGGGCAACCCGATACCGGTCTACGGCGGGATTGTCCTGGACATGGGCCGCATGAACCGCATTCTGAACATCCGCGCCGAGGACTTCCAGGTAGACGTGCAGCCTGGCCTGACCCGAATCGAACTGAACAAGGCGCTGGCCCGCCAGGGCTTGTTCTTCCCACCAGACCCCGGCGCCGATGCCAGCCTGGGTGGCATGATCGCCAACAATTCCGCCGGGATCAAAACGATCAAATACGGCGCGACGAAAGACAACGTGATGCGCCTGGAAGTGGTACTCGCCAACGGTGAGGTGATCCACGTCGGAACGCGCGCCCGCAAGGATTCCAGCGGCTACGACCTGCTGCACCTGTTCATCGGCTCGGAGGGCACGCTGGGGATCGTCACGGAGGCGACGCTGAAACTATCGCCCCTGCCCGCCAAATTCAGCGCCGTGCTGGCCTGCTTCAAAGAAGTTGAACCGGCGATCCGCACAGTGGTGGATATTGTCGGCGCGGCGTTGGAACCCTCGGCCCTGGAATTCGTTGACATCGAAACGATCCGCGCCCTGAAGCGCGACAAAAAGTTGCCGCTGAACGAAGCGCCAACGCTCCTGATGGAATTTAACGGCGGCACGGACGATGCCGGGCTGGTCGAAACGGTGCAG
>DATGFK010000244.1:0-4659 GCA_035309185.1 Aggregatilineales bacterium | reverse complement strand
TGCGCCACAAAGCCTTACCCTGAATACCATTATGTTCGGTCTGGGGTACTGTGCTCCAATCCGTGATCCCGAACGGAATGTCGGTCATTTTCATTCACGAACCCTACTTGGGGAAGAACATCATCGCTTTTGTTCAGGATTGTAACTATTCCACGCAGTTTGTAACAAATCGGGCCAGTACAGGCTGAGTTGCTACGATTTTTGATGCACTCGTCCTGGAAACCGACCTTACGCCAACAGCGCTCCGGTTGTGTGTGAGCAGAATTCGTCGTAAACTTCTGTCTGTAACGTCCAAGATAATGCAACGGCACGCACCGGAGATCGAGGAATAATGCGGCCTGGAGAGCAGATCGAACATTATGTGCTCATCGAACAGATCGGCCAGGGAGGACAGGCAGCAGTCTGGTCGGCGGAAGATCAGCAGCTTAAACGAATGGTCGCGATCAAGACCATCAACCTGACCGCTCCCGTTGACCCGTCGGCAAGCGCCGTCGCCACGCCAGAGGCCCCACCCGCTACGGTAGAAGAATTGACCGAACGCTTTCGCGGAGAGGCCCAGACGATTGCCGAACTGGAACATCCTTTTATTCTGCCCATATACAGCTACGGCCAGAAAGCCGAGTGGCTATATATCGTTATGCGATACATGGCAGGCGGCACGCTCAAGAAATTCCTCGATCAACGTGCTCTGAGCCTTGATGAACTGATCAAAATTGCAGGGCCGGTAGCGGATGCGCTCAACCTTGCCCACGAGCGCAACATCATTCACCGGGACATCAAAAGCGTCAACATTCTGATGGACGCTCAACACCGGCCCTATCTGGCCGACTTTGGCCTGTCTGTGACCATCGGAGATTCCAGGGCGGCCTCCGGATCGGGTACGCTGGCCTATATGTCGCCTGAACAGATGGGCGGTCAGCCCTCCGACCATCGCAGCGATATTTATTCTTTTGGCATCTTGCTCTACGAGATGCTGACCGGCCACATGCCAACCGTCAATGGCAAGTTGTGGAATATTGAGCAGGTGATTGGCGCCGCTCCATTGCCTGTTCCAGCCGATATGTCGCCGGAGGTTGCCACTGTACTACAGCGAGCGACCGCCTTACGGCCTGAAGATCGCTATGACCATGCGCCAGACATCGTTGATGACCTGCGCGAAGTAGCCAACCAGACCCAAAAGCAGGTCGAGATCATCGGCGGCGACCTGCTGCTGCCCATCAACGATCCGGCGATGCAGGCCTCAATCGAAGCCAATCAGCTTTTTCAAACCGCGCTTGAAAAGTGGGCCGACGGCGCGGGCCGCTTCCGCCTGTATGAAGAAGATTTCCAATACGTCGATTCGTTTTACAGTGCCGGGGAAACCCTGGGCATCCAACTGGACGAAGCGGCGACACGCCTGATGCTCCGCTCCGCGCTGGAATTTGGTTATCACCTGGACCTGTGGTGGAACCGCGTGGAGCAGATAGCTGACCGCCGCGCGGTGACTCTTCAAGCCCTTAGCAGTGAACTGCCTGCCGCGCGTCTACGAGCGCTGGAACGCCTTACAGCCATCCAGGATTCTGTGCCACCCGCCATCCCCACGCGAGTCGCCAATCTCATCGCCAAAGAGCCAGAGGCGGAAGTACGTCTGATCGGGATCAAGCTGCTTGAACTACGCGGCGGGCAGCCTGAAGGCTGGCGCGAGAGCGCCTTCGACACCGATGTAGATTCGGTGCTGCGCAACCTGGCGACGACTGATCCCGATGGCCGGATCAGTGAAGCCGCAGCCCGCGCCTGCGGCAGGTTACGCGCTGCCGGTGCTGTAAGGGGCATCGCAGACGCCGCCGAAACAGGCAATAATCGCGCCTTCCAGGCACTGGTTGCCGTTCGCGACGAAGCCCCTTCGCTCCCTTCGGGGGTCTCATCTGGCCTGCGTCAGCGCGTGTTTTCAGCCCTGACCGTGCGACAATTACTCTCTCGGAGCTACGTGCCGCGCTACCTGAGTGCGCTGCTCGGTTTCGGACTGCCGTGGGCTATCATCAATATCGTCCAGTTCAATGCTGCAACCGGCGGCGGCCAATTACTGATTGCGCAGGCAATTGGAAACGCCCTGGCCGGAGGAGTGCTGTATGGTGCGCTTGTGGCTGTGGCCCTTGTCGTGGCAATTGAACCTGCTCTGCGCTTGCGTGCCTGGACACCCGCCAGCCGGGTAGCCCTGTCTGCCATCCTGGGCGGCCTTCTGACCGTGATTGTCTTCGTAGTAATCCGCGCCTTCTACTACTTCAGTCCCGATCCGCCTGTTTGGCAGTGGCTGCTGCCCTGTTCACTGATTTTTACGCTGGGATTTGCCATTTCTAATGGCTTGTACTGGAAAACGCCGCTACGCGCGTCGGTGAGCGCTGTGGGTGTCTTTGTGGCAGTTTATGGTTCGTATCTCCTTTACCAGGCGGGCACTACGGCTTTCCCTGTACTGTTGTTTCTCAATGACGACGTGGCGTTGAGCCTGTCCCTGGTCGTGGCCTTTTTCACTGGCGTGCTCTCCTATCTACCTGAATTGACGAATGGCATTGGCAGAGCAGCGCGAGGCATGGGGCACACATCGGGCCGTATGACGCGCTAGACTTCGTTGAAACCTAACACACGACTGGATCAGCAAAGTAAATCAGCATCAAGAAACAGAGGACATCGAATGAACAACACAAAGCGGATCGCTGGCCTTGGGGTTGTGGCATGTTTGCTTGCCCTGGCAAGCAACAGCATGGCCCAGGGAATTTGCCCGTCCGCCGTACAGCAGGTCATGAATAGCGCCGGTAACTTATGTGCAAAAACGGCCAGCGACCAGGTTTGTTACGGCAATCAGTCTGTCACCGTTCAGCCTGCGAATGCGGCTTTCAATGCCCCCGGCGCATTAATGGACGTTGCCAACATACAGTCGCTCCAGGTTTCGGGAGCCGGGGCCGCCATCATGAAGGTCTTACCGAAAGGGTTGGCCGGGACCTCGGCTGGGCAATTTGTCAACATCGTCGTGTTCGGTAACGTAACGATCAACCCGGTTAATAACGGCGGCCAGCCTATGCAGGCCTTCTACTTCAGCACTGAAATCGGTAATCCAATTAGTGCTTGCCAGGGC
Source organism: Aggregatilineales bacterium (assembly GCA_035309185.1). Taxonomy (GTDB): domain Bacteria; phylum Chloroflexota; class Anaerolineae; order Aggregatilineales; family UBA2796; genus DATGFK01. Next base: position 1,550 of record DATGFK010000244.1, on the reverse strand, counting down.
ATTCCTGTTAGCGGAATCACGCTGCAAAATCCCACGCACCAGAAGGCACAGTTTGTCGCCAATGGTGTGCAGATGAGCATCGGTTCAACGGTGCTGCTTCAGGCGCCTGGTGTGCCGCTCAAGGTTGCCAATGCCAGACAGGGTACTGCTACACAGGCGCCAACGGCAGCGCCGACCAAAGCTTTAGGGACGACTGCCACACACCAGATGAAAATCACGGTGCTGCGCGGGAGCGTCGACCTCACAGCGGGCGGCAAGACTACAACGGTGAAGACAGGCCAGCAGTCAAGTGTTGCATTGACAGACGATGATCAGCCTGAAGGGCCACCAGAACCGCCGGTTGATGTCAATACGCTTCCGCCGGACGAACAAAGTGCAGTATCCCTGGTACAGGAAGAATCAGATGCAAAGCTCCTCGACCCATTTTCGACTCCGGAAGCGACAGATATTACGGATCAATCGGCAAATCCCGAAGCTACCGATCAGACCGGCGAGGTAAATGGCACAGGCCAGGCAGAGGTAACGGATACCCCAGAGCCGCAGGATACTGCTCAACCGCAAGATACGCCTGAAAATTCTGTCGTCCAGCCAACGGATGTGCCGGCCAACGACACTGGATCATCCTCTGGCGGCAGCGGCAGCAACTCTGGCATCGATAGCGGTGGAAGTTCGAGTAGTGGTTCCAGTTCTGGCTCCGGCGAATCGGGAAGCTGAGCGATGCAATTTTCAGCTATAAACCGACCATGAGGCGAATTGCCAATGCGAATAGGACAGGTTAAGATTGGTTATCCCCCACGGGAAACTAAGACAAGTCCGGCACTGCAAGAATCGGGTGTAGGTCGGACGACTCCACTGCACACTGTTAAAGCGAATGAGGTCGCAATGTCCAACCAACCCACTCCAGGCAATTCGCTCCTCGACAAACTTGGAGCGCTTCAGACCAATTGGAATGAAATTGAAACGTTCCTGAGACAACTTGTACCTGCGTTGAGCAAGGTCGGTTTTAAGCTATCCGTTGATCCCCTGGCGCTCTTGCAAAAGACCACACGCAGTATGGTGGAAACGACCCAACAAGCGAAGCTAATCGCTGACCAACTCAAACAATTACAAGACCTGATCAACGAATCCGCTGTCATCACCTCTTCACTGGAACTTGACCAGGTGTTGGAGCGAGTTATTGACACGGTCATTACCTTAACCGGCGCTGGCCGGGCCTATCTCATGCTCCGCGATGCCAAGACCGGCGAACTTTCCGTGCGTACAGCCCGAAATTGGGACAAGGAACAGTTAAAGGATGATGCAATTGCGTACAGCCGGAGCGTCGTAGATGCGGCAATCAAGCAGCAAAGTCCCGTGTTGACCACCAATGCCCAGATTGACGAGCGGTTTGCGCGGGCGGCCAGTGTCGCCGATATGAGCCTGTTGATGATCCTGTGTATTCCGCTCATGATTCAGGGACAGGTAGTTGGCGTCCTGTACGCCGATAGCAGAGTCGAACGCGGTCTGTTCCGTGAGGATCAAGTTCCGCTCCTTTCGGCGTTCGCGACACA
>DATGFK010000243.1:0-3409 GCA_035309185.1 Aggregatilineales bacterium | reverse complement strand
CTGCACCTACACCGGGCCAGCGATGATTGGCTCACGCTCAAACAGCGTGTACTCGACTTCATGGCCCAATTTCATGCTGGTTCTCTCCCTTTGCTTCATTATGTCGGTCTGTTACCGTATTAAATTGTTAATGTGCATAAGGAAAATGCTCAGTTAGGTTGAACGGCGGGAACGGGTAGGGCCGCTTTCAGCGCCTCCAGTTCGTTCTCACCGGGCGCCAGCGGAAGCGTTACCTTGCCCCGCTGTACTGCCGAGCGGCAAGCAGCCATCATAATCTCGAACCCTTTAAGTGCCGTCTCGCCATTGCAAGGATGCACCTGTTTTGGATCATCCAGCCAGTTGGCAATATCCTGGATGTAAGGCGGCATGTCGTGATCATAGTCCATGCTGCCAGGCCCGGAGATCACGCCATTGGAATCGCGAGTGATCGCGCGCCAGCCGCCGCCCGTTAAGACCTCGGCAAAACCTTCAGTTCCCTGCGCGCCAACGCGGCACTTTCGCCACCAGTATTCGACTTCGGGTACGTCGGGCGCGCCTGCGCCGCATTCAATAACCCCGCGCACGCCATTCTTGAACTGGATTAGCGCGGCGATGTAATCTGGCGAGCTGTGGACATCCGCAAATTTCTCGATGCCATCTGCCTGCCCGACAACCCATTCCGCTTCGGCGTAGTCATTGTACCAGCTTGCGTAATCAATCATGTGAGTCATCATGTGGAGCATCCAGCCAGTGGCGTGCCCATAGACCGTATGAACCCGGCCAATTGCTCCACTGGCAATGATCTCCTTGACCTTCTGATAATGTACGCCGTAGCGGTGTTGGTGGCTGACCACCGATTTCACGCCTGCCTGGCGCAGCAGCCGGAACATTTCCAGCGCTTCGTTGGTCGAAGTTGCAATGGGCTTCTCGAAGGCGATCAGCTTCACGCCGGAATGGAGTCCCGCCTGAACGAGCGGGAGTCGGATTTGCGGCAGCGTGCAGAAGCAAAAGATGTCGGGCTTTGTTTTTGCCAGCATATCGGCTGCATCTGTGCTGGTATAGACGTCGCCGTATTTCTGTTTGGCCGCATCGGCGCGGCTGGCGTCAATATCGCACAGCCCGACCACCTTGAAGCGCGGGTTGGCCGAAAAGGCGTCGGCGTGATGGATGCCGCGCTTGCCAAGGCCCGCAATGGCGACGGTATAGGTCTGCGTCGCGGAAGTCGCGGGACTCATATGGCAGCCACCCCGGCTCGCGTCGTCTCGATCACGTAGTCAATTTCGTTCTGCTCCAGTTCGGGGAACATGGGCAGAGAGATACAATTCGCCGCCGACGCTTCGCTCAGGGGCAGCTTCACGTTGAGGTCCGCCGCCTTGCCCCACGGATAGCCTTCCTGCTGGTGGATGGCAATCGGGTAGTGCGTCTTGGCATCAACACCTCGCTCATTGAGGTATTTCAGGAGTGCATCACGCTTGAGTGTTTCGATAACATAGACGTGGTATACGTGGCGATAGCCAGGGCGCTCGGTGGGGAGCTTCAAGCCGGTATCTTTGAGGCCCTCGTTATACATTGCGGCGATTTCACGGCGGCGGTCACTCCACTCCGTGATCTTCTTGAGCTTGACGCTCAAGATCGCAGCGTGCAGGTCGTCCAGGCGGCTGTTGTAGCCCATGCTGTGGTACGAACGCTTGATCGAACCGTGGTTGCGTAGCGCCTTGATGCGCGGTACGATGTCTTCGCGGTTCGTGATGACTGCCCCGCCGTCGCCAAAAGTGCCCAGGTTTTTCTGGATGATGAAGCTGGTGCAAACGGCGTCGCTGAGTTCGCCGAGGGCAAAGCCGCTGCCGTGCGCGTCCACGGCCTGGGCGCAGTCTTCGACCACGAACAGGTTATGCTTCTTTGCGACGGCGGAAATGGCGCGCATGTCTGCCATCTGCCCATACAAATGCACCGGGACAATGGCCTTCGTGCGGGGCGTGATGGCCGCTTCAAGCTTTGTTGCATCCATCAAACAGGTATCCGGCTCGATCTCCACAAAAACAGTCTTCGCGCCAGTAAACCAGATCGCCTCGGCAGTGGCAAAGAACGTGTTGGCCGTGGTGATCACTTCGTCGCCGGGGCCAATGCCAAGCGCCAGGAAGACCAGCCACAGTGCATCCGTGCCGGAATTGACGCCGATTGCATTCTTCATTTTGAAATAAGCGGCGAGTTCTTTTTCAAAGCGCGTGAGCGCAGGCCCAAGCACATATTCGCCGCTTTCCAGCACTTCGTGGATAGCAGCGTCCAGTTCAGTTTTCAGATTGTGGTACTGGCGCACGTGACCATAAAAAGCGACCTTCGTCGTGGCGGGAGCTGGCATTGTCATGGCAGTTTTCCTTCCTGAACAGTCAATTGTTGGACGATTTAGGCTCGTTGGAACGTACGAGCGATTAATTAGTAATAGTTACTAACTAAATCTGACCGATTTCAATATTCGCTCTTTTGCGAAGGATTGACTATCAGCAATTTGCCCAAAGCCGCTGCGAGGGTTTCTCCGGGCCATTCGGACGGATCAGATTTTAAAGGCGACCTTGGACAACGTTTCATGGCTGCGCCCGTACAAGAACGCGATGAACGTCCCGCCCAGGCACAGCAGTGCGCAGCCCAATAGCGTCCCTGTGACGCCAATTGGACTGGAGGACAAGACGCCTATCAGGAACCCTGCGATGGGCGTGCTTCCGGCAAAGAGCAGCACGTTGAGACTAATGACGCGCCCGCGCAGCTCATCTGGAACGCTCAGTTGCAGCAAGGAATTATTGGTCGTTGCAAACATAATCCCGAAAAATCCCAGCGGTATGACCAGGATCGAAGACAGCGTAAGATTGGTAGAAAGGGATAGGGCTGCGAAGGCCAGGCTAAACGCAAATGCAGAGGCGAGAAGCCGCCGGGGCGTCACACGCGAAAAGTACGCGGTACTGGCCGCTGCAACCACCGAGCCGAGTCCCAGGTAAGAAAAGAGCGCCCCGAAGTTCTGCGCGTCGGTATGCAGAACGAAGCCGCCAAGCAGCGGGACGATCACTGTGAAATTGAACCCGAAGGTGCCAATCGCACCCGCGACGATCATGATGGTCAGGACGGAAGGCGTTCGCCAGGTGTAGTTAAGGCCCTCGCGAACCTGGTACAGTACCGATCCCGTGGAGGCGGTAAAAGTATGGGCAACTAGCGCGCGCGGGTTCATCATCAGCAGGGCGCCGATGACCGGAACGAAGCTGATGGCGTTGGCAAACAGGGCTGGCGCAATGCCAATCTGGGCGATAACAATCCCGGTTAATGCTGGCCCCACGATACGCGCCAGGTTGAACGTCATCGAGTTGAGCGAGACCGCGTTCACCAGGTCTTCACGGCCAACCATCTCCACCACGAAAGATTGCCGTACAGGGTTATCAATGGC
>DATGFK010000242.1:0-4207 GCA_035309185.1 Aggregatilineales bacterium | reverse complement strand
AGCGGGGTAGATAAGCAGCCCGACCAGTGCGGCGCCAAGAACAATGAGCGGTTCCGGAATACGTTTGACTTTCCACAATAAGCCAAGCGTCACCAGGCACAAAGCAAGCGTGGGCACATCCACGATACTTCTCCGGCCCAGAACTACGACTGCGCCCGCAATAGTTCCGATGGCTGCCGCCGTCACGCCCTGGATAAAAGCCGCAATGGCGGGACGCTTCCCATACCTCTTAAAGTAGGGTGCGCCAATTACCGTAAACAGATAGCACGGCAAAAACGTAGCGAGCGCAGCCACACATGCTCCCAGGAATCCGGCTACCAAAAAGCCGATAAAACCAACCGTAATTACCACCGGTCCCGGTGTGATCATGGCAACAGCAACCGCGTCCACAAACTGGTGCGGAGTCAGCCAGTGATATGTGTTAACCACGCCGCCATAGAGGAAGGGAACAATAGCCAGTCCGCTACCAAAGACGAAGGCGCCTGCTGTGGCGAAAAAGGTGAGGATATTGAGCAGGGTGTTGCCATCGGAACTTGCAGCGACTTGCAGTGCTGGCAAAAACAATGGGAGACCGATAAAGCTCGTGGCGCTGTTCTTGACTTTGCGCAAGTCAGGTGGCGCTTTGATCAGCCAGACCAGCGCACCAGCAGCGAGGAAGATTAGCACCTGTTCTGTTTCGGTGAGAACCGTCCAGGCTGCTGCAACGAGGTAGATACCCCACAACAGGCGATCTGCCCCGATGGTTCGGCGGGTAAGGCGATAAGCACTATGGATAACGATTGCGATTACGCTGGCCCCAACGCCGTAAAATACGGCTTGCATCCAGGACAGGCCGCCGTACAAGGTATATAACCAGCCAAGCGCCAATACCATCAGAAACGAAGGCAGTACGAAAGCCAACCCAGTTAACGTGGCGCCGCGTATACCGTAATGCACGTAACCGATGTAGATTCCCAGTTGCGCCGCTAATGGGCCGGGAGCAAGTTGTGAGAGGGCCAGCCCTTCTTTGTATTCGCCCTCGCTTATCCAGTGGCGTTGTTCCACGAGATCACGATGCATGAAGCCGACGAGGGCAACTGGGCCACCAAAGCCGAGTGCGCCCAGGCGCAGAAAATAGACAACCAATTGTCTTAGTGAATAATATGGACGCTCAGGAGATGGAGTATCGCCCTGGAGCGGCTCCGTGACTTTATTTGTCACCCATTCAAATCCTTTGTGTAACGGTGGTTACATTTGATATTGTATGCAAAATGACGTGAATGAGCAAATACGACATGGCATAGCTCTATGGTCGTGAAGGGATTATTCCTCGCGAAACAAACCGCCCAGGCGCCGCTGAAGCTGCTCCACAATTTCTTTACGCGATTTGAGCAGGGCAATGTTGGCTTCGATGGTTGGCTTTGCCTTGTCGGTTTTGCCAAAGACCATCAGGATTTGATTCTTGAGTCCCACGTTCTTGGACGTATTCAGCACCGCGTGCTCAACTTCAGCCCAGGCTATCTCACTTCTTCGTCCGAATAGAGAATAGCTAACACGACTGTCGTCCACGGTCAGCCGCGCCTGGTAAAACAGGAATACCGCCCCTGCCAGGAGAAAGATGAGCGCGATCACGAAAAGGGGCATGTCCAGGCATACCGTGCCGGTATTGAAGCCGACAGACTGCTCATGCAGGATCATTGCGCCCAGGATCAGCCCGCAGACGCCGATGATTCGCGTCCGCAGGGCAACGCCATACGCGGCTGTAGGGTCATTTTCGGGTTGAGTCATCGTCATCACGAGTCCAGTTTGTTGAACAGCATGTTCAGAGGCTAACCAATACGCTTTCCCATAATAATATCCGGTTTGCCGCGCCCATTGGCATCCGGAACCACGCCGGTAATCGTGTAGCCGCACTTTTGGTAGAACTCGTATGGGTGACCTTTGAAGTTTTGAATGTGGGCGATTTTATCCCAGAGGTCGCTGTAAAGGTCGCAATCGGAAAGGGAGGTCATATTGTCTTCATCGTCCGACCCCAACTGGATCGTCAGACCACCGCGACTTTTCACCTGGCGCTCAAAGTCGGCAACCAGCGCGCGGCCAATGCCCTGCTTCTGGCGATTGGGCTGCACCACCAGTGGATGCAGTTCCCAGACGTTGCCATCATACTGCGGCAGCCCGCCAATCCACCCCAGGACAGTCTCGCTATCGTCGTCCAGTGCCACGCGGGCAAAGCCTTGATCGAGGATCGTGCGGACTTCGGCAAGGCCATCTTCTTGCGTCTGCCAGGCATTCCAGTGGACGCGAAAGCCTATCACCAACAAATCAGCCATCTGGAGATAGAGGCCCGGGCTGTCAGGCACATCTACGATTTGCACCGCTCACGCTCCGCCAAGTATTTAGAAGTATAGCCCAATCGCCTGCATCAGCGTGCCGATGGTAGCCGGGATCGCATGTTCGACCTGGGTGTTTGAAGCCTGAGCGAGGGCGCCCAACATCGCCGCGTCAGCGCCATCACCATAGGCGATGGGGATAACCATGACCGGGTTTGCATTCTGCTGTGTGGCCGTTATCTTGCTGACCACATCGGCCAATTTGGTCTGCTTGCTGCCAGTATCCGATCCATCGGTGAGCAAAACAATGGCCTGAATGCGATTGGCTGGAGCGGCGTTTGACTGCGTTTGCAGATTCATAAGGGCGGCATTCAAAGCATCGTAGGTGGATGCAGCATTGCCAGTTTGGAGGGCATTGACTGCCTTGGTGAACTTGATCTTGTTGTTCTGCACAGTGTCCAGATTAACCAGGGTATGCACATTCTCGTCAAACGTGATCAGGCCGATCCGATCCTGTGGATCGAGTTTGTCCAGGAACGCCAGCGCTGCCTTTCGCGCCTGGCTGATGTTGTCGTTGTCGAACATCGAGCCGGAAGTGTCCAGGACCAGCCACACGTCCGCCCGCTTCTTGACCGAGTGCCAGCTTTGCTCGATGGCCGCCATAACCTGCGGCTGCGGGACGTTAAAGATGGTACCCGGCTCGTTTGGATTCGCGCCCAGTTCGGGAACAATTGGCGCGGCGAGGAGGACGTTGGGATTGACAGGTCGGAAGCCTGCGGCCAGCACCTTTTGCTGCACCTGCGCGCTCAGAACATATTGTGTGAAGACTTTCGCCGCCTCACGCTGATCTGGCGTCACCCACGGGGCATCGGGGATCGCAAATGGATGATCCTCCCAGACTGTGCCCTCGGACGGATAGAGTGCTATCAGACGCTCTGCTTCGGCGTATTGCGTCTTGCCCTGGTTGATCTGAATCATTTCCTGCTCGGTCATCGCCACAAAATCAACCGCATCTGGCCCCTGGGCGAGGTACCGATCAAAAGGCGTCTCATCGCCAGCGTACTGCTTGATCATGTTCTCGATGTTGCGGACGCCGTCCTGCACTGTTGTATTGTTGACATCATTCAGGGTCAGCGCATTTGCGTTTGTGCCGTTGTCGCGTGCGCTGGCGCCATATTCAGCCAGCAACGCGGACAGCCCACTGGCGCTGTTGGATGGATCGGTGTGGACATAATACACATCTTTACGCCCGGTAATGCCATACGTTTGCCAACCTTTGGGGTCATTCACGACGGCTAACAACTGCTGCCAGCCGATGGGCTGATTGGCTTTCGCGCTTTGCAGCGCATTCAGCCGACTCTGCCAGGTTGCAAGCACCAGGGGCGTGTGAGCCGTTGCCGGGCTGTTGGCAAGATCAAATACAGGACGGCCCGCCGCGTAGTTTGCCAGGGACAGCCATTCCACCGCAGAGGGCGCGAACACAGTGGGCGTGTTTGCATCAGCCGTATTGGCCGGGGCGGTGATAGCGCTCACGATGCTATGCATGGCCGGCGCAGACTCTTCAGCCGTTCCCACAACCACAATCGGCTTTTCGCCGGACGTCAGCGGCTGTCCGGTGATGGGGTTCCGTCCGGCGGCATAGGCTTGATTGAAAGTATCAATTGTATCCTTCAGGTACGAGTCAACTTCGGGCGCATAAAGGACGCTGATGTGAACGGTACTGTTTGCCAGCGACACGGCTGACAAATATCGCGTGATTTGTGATAGGGCGATGACGCCAACAGCCGCCGCAATGATCAGCAAAAACACGACTCTTGAACGCGACATAGATTTTCCTCACCTGAGCGTTATCTACGGAATTTCGCGCGTCGGCATGAATCTTATACGCAAATGAGGGG
>DATGFK010000241.1:0-3414 GCA_035309185.1 Aggregatilineales bacterium | reverse complement strand
CCCATGTTCCTTGAGCAGCACCCCGATGCCTCAGACCGACATTTCGAGTTACTGGACGGGGTGATCATCGAGCGACCGCAGCTAACATTCGCTGCCAGCATAATTATGTCAGAATTGGCGTTCCGGGTTACGAGCTTTGTCCATGAACACAACCTGGGTGGTGCCACGATGATGCTGGTCGGCGTTCAGTTCAGTCCTCGTACCGTGTTTGCACCGAGTTTAGCTTACTTGTCCAAAGCAGGTCGTGAGCGCCAGCCCGATGACTCTCGATGGTTATGACGTCCTGCCGGGCCTAGCTCTTCTCCTGAACGAAATATTCGACCAAGAATAGTGAAGGGGCCAGCGGGCATACCGCAAGTGTCAAGTGTTACACTTGGTTGTCGTTGCCCTACTCTAGAGTCAGGAGTCCCGCGTTCTGTGCTGGTGGGGCACGACAGGCGTAGGCACTGGGAAAACGCGAAGCGCCCTTGACAGCCGGTTTCCTGGCGCGCTTAAACTGCATAGGGAGCGGGTGAGAGATCTACAGACCTTGCCCCACTCCGTCGCCTCTCGCCCGCGTTGTCTGCAATACAAGCGCGCCAGGTGGCTGCTCAAGGGTTTATTTTCTCAGTGCCGGACGGGATATAGACTACTAACTAATATCTTCAAGTTCATTTCAAGCTATCAACTATGAACTTCTGTTTTGTGGCTATAAGAGATCATCTGTGAACCCTACCGCCGCTTTGTTATGATGCCATACGACGGGCTGTGGATCATCCCTAAATCTGCGAAAGGAGAAGCCTCCTGATGTGTGTTGTCTATACCAGCCGTGTCGGTTACCGCGGGCCGGGCGGCCTGGACATCACGGTCAAGTCGGCCACCGTAGCAGGGCGGATACTGGCACCAGAGTGGGCAATGGTGGGCGGTGTGAAGGGCTGGGGCGGTTATGCAAAGCTGTCCGTCGAAGAATACACCCGGCAATTTTACGATCTCCTGCGCAGCCGCTTCCGCCAGGACAGCCAGGCATTCCTGAGCCTCCTGAACCACGAACAGCTTGTCACGCTCTGTTATTGCCGCCCTGATGTGTTCTGCCACCGGCACTTGGTCGTAGACATCCTGGGCAAGATTGCGCAGGCCCGTGGATTACCTTTCATTCGAGGCGGGGAACTGGCTGTGCGCTAAGATGCAGCCCTGAGTGAGGGCTTCGTTCTCATTCCTACCATTCGATTTGCGTTCTTACGGAGGACAAAAACGATATGGGCGTCCACAATCAGCGTACACTATGGGCATTCGTGGTGAAGGAGATTTTGCGAATGCTCAATACCCTAGCCGCATTCGTGAATCGTATCCTGGGACGTTTCGGGATTACGATTCTTATCAGCAGCGGGCCGCTGACCGACGACGAGTGGGATCAGATGAAAGTTCTCCCACTGTACCGCGAATGGCTCAAAAACGGCGGGGATGAGGGCGCGGAATACCTCTCTCCGGAAGATGTCGAGGCATTCCGTCGCGGCGAAATCCCTTTCTCCGCGATAGGTACGGTCAAGAAAGTCTCCTGATCCTGACCTTCCTCTCTTAGCTCAAGCTCAAAAGCCGGGGTATGTCCAGCGACATGCCCCGGCTTTTTGATTCCCCACGTTTGCATCAGGCAAGCGCTTCAGCAGAGCGATTCCAGGATGCCCACAGAATCCAGGCGATCCTGCGCCGGGATGACGATAGTTACCGCGACGACCCAATAGCCCTTAACAGCAAGAGGCATCTGCACGAACAGATGCCTCTTTTTGCATTGACTTTCGCCAATGGCAGAAGGAGAGCAAATTATGCCACCAATTGGAAACATGGGCGACGCCCTGGTCGATTGGAACGCTGGGCAGCTCATGCCTGCCCCACGAGCAGATCGCCCTGGGCGTCGCGAGATGATGTACCCGGTTCGCTGTGCAAATCCGCGCTGTGGTTCTATTCGCTGGCTCACCCGCAGCGCTGCGGAGAGCGCCGAGACCGAGAAGCGCGTCTGCAAGCGCTGTCAAACCTCGAAGGCAGGAAAAAGAGGGTATGCCGCGACGGTTGCCGCGTATGGCGTGGACTTTGCAATCAACGCCGTGCGCGCCCGGCAGATCTGCGATCCGTCAAGCTATGAACTCCTGATGAATGACTGGATTTGCGAGATCACCTACGACTACGAGTTCCAACTCCCGTTCACTGCAACCGATCCACACGGAGGATTGCATCAATTCATCCTGGATTTCGTTGTGAACACGCCCACCAGGGGCAAGGTCGTGGTTGAGGTCAATGGATTCTGGCACCAGCGATCAGGAGTCGAGCGTGACTTCTGGTTGAAAGCGGTGTATCCCGGCACCGTCGAGTTTTTCACCACAGGTGAGATGGACGCCGACCCGGAGAGCGTGAAGCGCCGGTTGCGCGACCTGGTTGGCTTCATGCAGTAAAGGCGACGTAGCCGGAATGAGATAGCCCGTACTGGCCTTCTGTTTTCTTTCCCTATCCACGTCAGGAGGATCACCAAATGACCGTTCAAAGCGACGACGTATTGACCCTTCCGCAGGCTATCCTGGACGCCTACACCGCCGCCTATAACAACGTATCCTACCGACGCTTCGGCGATGCGCTGGCGGCCTACCTTCCCTGGGAGAGCCAGGCGTACATCCATATCGCCAACCTCATCATTGACTCGTCTTACGAGCGGTTGGGCGCCGCGTTTTACCGAGGCGCGTGCAATCGCCTGGCCGAAAGTCTCCTCCCCCTGGGGGACGACAATCTCCTGGTACTCGCCGAAGACCACCTGCGCGCCTTCACAGTAGACGAGGGTGAGGTAGATAGTCTGCTGACGCTGAAATTGCTGCGGGAGCTGGATCAGCTTCGTACCCAGGCGCAGAACGCCCTTATCCTGGCCGGAGATCACCACCGCTGGCGGGGACGTGTGGCCTTCTACTGGCTGAATGCCATCACCCAACTGCTGACGGCGACCATTGGCATCTTGCAGGCAGACACCACTTCCTTCGTCAAAGAGAAATTCCTGTGCGCCCTTCGCGCCCTGGGCAACGGCGTGAGTGAAGGGGCCGAAAACGGCCTGCATCTGGCCTATCAGTTGAGGGCCTGGTTCCACAACGCGCCCCGGCACTAACGCCGGGCAGCCCTTTTCTTTGTGTTCTATCCATAAGGAGGATTCATGCTCTATAAGCCCCTATTCGAGGTGTTCGAGATTCCCAACCGGGAGACGTTTATCCTTGCCTTGCTGCGCAACATCGTCGTCGAAATCAACACATCCTATCCGGAATATGTTGAACTGGTCGAAGCGCTGGCGGCTGAACACATCGTCCTCATCGCAGATCGTCTCCAGGTGATCGGCGAGCGGCCCTTTGGTTGGGGCGTTGCGTTGACCGTCTATGGTCAACAGCAGGCATTCCGGCTGTGGGCCGA
>DATGFK010000240.1:0-6938 GCA_035309185.1 Aggregatilineales bacterium | reverse complement strand
GGGTTGCTGCCAGTCCTGTAAATATGAGCATATCCTGGACACGCGGTTCGGTGCGGATAAAGCGTATCGCCTGTCGAAAATCATTCAAGGCTGTTGTGGGACGGGAATGCGGTTGGGGATCGGTTTTGACCAGCGCGAGGCTGGCGATCACGGGGATGAAGCTCAGAGCATTCAACCAGAAGGTCAGGGCGACGCCAATGGCGCCGATGACCCATCCGGCGAAAGCCGGGCCGACCATGCGGCTGACCTGCCAGATCATGGCATTGAGGACGACGGCTTCGCGCAGCTTCTGCTTGCCCGACAGGTCGCCGATGAAGGTTTGCTGCGAGGGTAAATCGAGCGTGTTGACGATGCCCAGGAGCAAGGCAAGCAAATCCACATGCCACAACTGCACGGTCTGGCTTTGCACCAGGAGCGCCAGGGTAGCAGCCAGGATCATCGAGACGGTTTGCGTTGCGATGAGCAGCCGTCGCCGGTCAAAGCGATCCGCCACGCTGCCGATCCAGGGGCCGAGGACGAGAAAGGGCAATAGACTGAGCATCGCGTTGACGCCCAGGTCAACTGTTGAGTGGCTGATCTGCCAGACCACCCAGGCTTGCGCGGTGGACTGCATCCACGTCCCCACCAGTGAGATCGTCTGCCCGCCGAGATACAGTCGCATGTTCCGGATCGCTAGCGGTGAAAAAGTGTGCGAAAAGGTATGCAGCGCGTTGCGCAGCATTCGTGTTGCTGTCATCAGCTCATATTCCTTTATTTGAGGCCCTTTGACGGCCTCACGAACGATGGCGTTTCAGAGTATCCAGGCGCTGCCTGCCTGCCGCTTGCGTGGCCCTGATGCTCAAGAGGCAATGCCGTTCAGCTCGGCCAGATCATCCTCGGAAAGCGTCAACGCAGCCCCCTTGACGTTGTCGCGCAGATGCGCGATTGATGACGTGCCTGGGATAAGCAGGATGTTCGTAGAGCGCTGTAACAGCCACGCCAGCGCAACAGTCATCGGTGTGGAGTCGAGACGCCTGGCGACTGAGGTCAATGTGTCGGACTGCAAGGGAGAGAAGCCGCCGAGCGGGAAGTAGGGCACGTAGGCAATACCCTGCGCAGCGAGAGAGTCGATCAAGTTGTCGTCGGCCCGGTGGGCAATGTTGTAGTAATTCTGTACGCACACGACGGGTGCGATGGCCTGTGCTTCGGCGACCTGCTCGGCGCTTACTGTGCTGATTCCGAGATGTTTGATCAATCCCTCCTGCGCCAATTGCGCCAGTACGCTGAACGGTTCGGCCAGTGAGCCGGGTGTAGGGCTTCCTGTCCCTCCCATGCGCAGGTTGACCACGTCGAGTGCGTCGAGGCCGAGGTTGCGTAGATTGTCGTAGACGGCCTGGCGCAGTTGCTGCGGCGCTCGCGCCTCCGACCAGCCGCCCTGGGCGTCTCGCAAAGCCCCGACTTTGGTGACAATATGTAGATCGTCCCCGTAGGGATGCAAGGCTTCCTTGATAATCTGGTTTGTGAAGTGTGGGCCGTAATAGTCGCTGGTGTCTATGTGAGTGATACCCAGTTCTATCGCCTCACGCAGTACGGACACGGCAGCATCGCGGTCGGCTGGCGGGCCGAACACCCCTGGCCCGGCTAACTGCATCGCGCCGTAACCCATCCGCGTGACCGTCAGATCTTCGGCCATGTTGAACGTTCCGCCCGGAAGTGTTTTTACATCGGATGGCAATGACATACGTTTTACCCTCTTTCTCCTCTTGACCTGCTGCAATCCATCTCTTGCGAGTAGTCCCTCGATATTCTGTCGGCTAATTAACTGGGCAAACAAATACCGCCTATTTGAGATTTTCCCGCATTTGGAGGAGCAGTCGGCGCAGCAGCAGCCGCTCCTCAACGCTCATGGTAGCGAGCAAGCGCTCCTCGGATTCGGCCAGGATACGCCTGACCGGTTCTTCCAGGCTGCGGCCCTTTTCCGTCAGGAAGATGCAATTGGCACGGGCGTCCTCCGGGTCAGGCTGGCGCTGCACAATCCCTGCATTTTCCATCCGTTCAATCGCTTTGCTGACCGAAGCTGGCTCAACGCCCAGTCTCTGGATCAATTCCGCCTGCGGCAAGCCGTCGGATTCCCATAGCTGCATCAGGGTGTGATGCTGTCCCTCGTACAAGCCGACTTCACCAAGCATGGTATTGAGCGTGTTGAAGTACATCTTGCACAACTTCACAAGATTGAAGCCAACCGTCTCAGGATAATTGATCATAGCCTTCCACTGACCTACAACGGGATATTACTTAGCCGACATAATATATTCTAGGATAAAGTGTATAGAATGTCAAGAAACGAAAAACGACTCGTGTGAAGGAGTCGTTTTGGGCCAAATTTGAAAAACTTGTGAATACTGCGGACTAGACTTTGCGCTGGACAGATTTCCGCACGAAGGATTGGAACGGATAAACCAGCGATGCGCCGTCGGCGTGGCCGCTCCTGAGGGCAACTTCGTTGGCGAGTTCAAAGTCGCGGTGCATCGTCTCGATAATTCCGATCTGCCGGGCCGCCGGTTCGTGCAAGACAAGCATCACCGTGGTCGAATATTTGCCGGGGACGTACAGCAACCACTGGTCGCCGCGTTTTTCGGCCTGCGTCTCGACCTTTTGCCCCGCGCTGACTTTCTCGCTGAGGTCATTCAACTTTTGGGAGATGTGGGCTACCGGCACGTCGAAATCGCCGATGATCTCCAGCAGCAGACCCGTGGCGTGGTAATACACGGTCATGGCTTTGGCCTTGGCCGACAGGGCGCTCTTGATGGCAAACGTCTCCTGTGGCGTGATGGTCATGCCCTTCATCGCATCGGCATCAATCATCAACTGGGTCGCCATGACGATCTGGCTCTGGTAATGCTCATAGACCTGGTTGAACTGTTCGCGGCTGATGTCGCCGCGCGCGAATTCGTCCACGAGTTTTCCCATCTTGGTACGGACTTGCTCAATCACTGCCTGGCCCTGGGCGATCTGGTTGCGGGCGATGTCCTGTGCGGTGGTTGCCATGTGGCCTCCTTGTGCCTTGCGCGAAATCAGTTCCCTGAACGTGTTTGAATAACTGGATACCTATTGGCAATTATAAAAATTGTGGTAGAATTGTGCAATATCCTAAAACCTTGATACAAATCAATTGTATCACAGGTATTCGAAATTTGTCATCCATCTTCTTTAGCGTTGGGATAGGCCCATGCAATACGGACTCCTTCGCAGGCCAGGCGCCTCACGGGGCAAGGCAAGTCAGCAGAGCGTCAGCAAAACGCCCGGCGGCTTGAGGATGGCTGCCGAAAAACAGGCTCGGCTCAATCAATTCCAGTTCCATCAGCACCAACTCCCCATTGACTTCGACCCCATCTACGCGCGCATACAACAGGTCGTCGCGCACCGTCCGGCAAATTCTCTCCGCCTGCGCAATCAATCGCCCCGGAGCTTCGACAGGGCTAGTTTTGCCTCCGTAGTTCTCCTGGACACGAAAGTCGCCCTCACGAGGGCGTTTCAGCACCGCATGGCTGAACGCCTTGTTGAAAAAGATGAACGACCATTCGCCGCCCGTCGCGACCTCCGGAAGGTAGGCTTGAAGCAACACGGTGGACTTTCGCAGCAGCGCTTCAAAGGCACTTTGACCGTCAGGCGTATGTTGGAGGGTACCGAGATCGGTCATCCAGGTTTCATAAGCATTGGCCGCAACGGTGGGCTTGACGACAGCTTTCTCCCAGCCCGCCTCACGCACGAGTCTTTCCAGGCTCGGCGCGCTAAATTGTTCGACGACCATCGTAGGCGGAATTCGCACACCGTCACGCGCCAGGTCTTGCAGATAAGTCTTGTTGGAGTTCCAGCGCATCACTTCGGGCGGATTAAACAGGTACACGTGAGCCGCTTCCAGCCGACCCAACCAATCCAAATAGGCTGCGTGGCGCGTATGATAATCCCAGGTGGAACGGATCACGACGGCGTCATAAGCGGCCCAGTCTTCGGTAGGCGAATCCCACAGCGCCGGGCAAACCGTCAGCCCGCGTTTTTCCAGTTCAGCAGCCGCCAGGCGGTCATCGGCAGCCAGGTCGGCCCACGGCGCGGCAGTTGCGAAAGCGACCCTCGTCATACATTTGTTCCAATTCGTTTAGAAAGATCTCATATGGGTAGTGCGTCTAAAGTTTACCTGAATTGTATTTAATGCACGCTCGGTGATTCGGTATGGGAGTTGTAACACTCTGGAAATGTCTCTGATTTACAGTAGCAATATGTGTAATGTGTGTGTGGACGGGTAGGTAGTAGCCAGGAGGTGAGACGATGGGCAGAAAACATCCAGCATCGGAAGCCGGAACCAACGCAGACTTAGTGCAGTTCTATTTTCGGGACATCCGGCCTATCTCTTCACTATTGACGGTAGACCAGGAACACAACTTAGCCAGTGCCGTCCGGGCAGGCCAGCTTGCCGAGCAGCGCCTGGAGCGTAATCCGGGCATTACTGGCGACGAGCGTGCTCGACTTGAATCGCAGGCTGCTACGGGTCAAAATGCCCGCCAGGAACTCATTGTCGCCAACACGCGCCTGGTGATCAGCATCGCACGGATGTACCAGGGGCGGGGACTTTCCCTGCCGGATTTGATCCAGGAAGGCAACCTGGGCCTCATGAAAGCCGTGGATCGCTTTGATCCGGAGCGTGGCGTCCGGCTCAGCACCTACGCTACGTGGTGGATTCGCCAGGCCATTTCGCGGGCTACCGGCGACAGCGGCCGAACCATCCGCCTGCCGATCAACCAGGGCCAGCGCTGGGGACGCTTACGGCGCGCCGCCGACGAACTCTCGCAGCAGTTTGGCCGAGAACCTACGCTTGAGGAAATTGCCACCGCCGCCGGTCTGACCCCTGAACAGGTCGAAGCGACATTGCTGGCTGCGCGCGAACCGATGCAGATTGACGAATTGATCGGCGACGAGGAAGACCGTCCCCGTGAAGACCTGCTGGCGGATACCGAAAGTGAACTCCCCGAACAGGCCACGTCCCGCCAACTGCTGACCGAAGCGATTGCATTCCTGATTAATACGCTTCCGCCGCGTGAAGCTGCCATAATTAAACTCCGTTATGGGTTCAAGGATGGCGAAGGCCACAGCATGGCCCAGATCGGCGAAATGATGGGCTACAGCCGCGAACGCATCCGGCAGTTGCAACATTCGGCGCTGGCGCGTCTGCGCAAGCTGAACCGCGATCTGCAACTGGTCGAAGGGCTGGACTGATCGGCGCAGGATAGGTTTGGTTTAAGCGGGCGGAGTGGCGCTCCGCTCGATCACATTCTCCTCCAGTTAGGGCGCACCCAATCAATAAAGGGTGCGCCCTTCAATTTTCCCCTCTATCCCCCGGCCTTTTCAATGTATTGGCTCGGCAAGCGGGCGCTCTGCGAAGCGCCCGTCCTGATCCGAGATTTTGATGCAATCGCCCTCGCGCTGGCAACTTGAATTCGAGGGCGCTACAATTCGACGGATAAAACCAACTTAATATTTTGCTGGCGATCAGACCTGCGTTGCGATCTGCCCCTGAATCCCAAATGCTGGTTTGACCTGGAATTGAGGGGCCATGCCGCGAAATAAGAAGACGCAGGCCGATAAAGACAAAAAAGACCAGGCCGCTGCCGCTCTGGAGGCAGGACAGTCCAGTCAAGCTGATCCTGCCGACACTGCCATCGAACAGGACGACAGGCCAGGCTTTCCTATCGTCGGGATTGGCGCATCGGCGGGAGGGCTAGAAGCTGCCGAAGGCTTCTTTAAGGCCATGCCCTCGGACAGTGGCTTCGCCTTTGTCCTGGTGCAGCACCTCGACCCCACCCACCAGAGCATCCTGGCCGAGCTTGTCCAGCGCTGGACGGGCATGGTGGTTGACGTGGTGGAGGATGGGATGCGCGTGGAACCCAACTCGATCTACGTCATCCCACCCAACCGCGACATGGCGCTCTCCGAGGGCAGGCTGCGCTTGATCGAACCGACGGCGTCGCGAGGTCTGCGCCTGCCCATTGATTTCTTCTTCCGTTCGATGGCGGCAGACCTGCAAGAGCGGGCCATTTGCATCATCCTGTCCGGGACGGGAACCGACGGCAGCCTGGGCCTCAAGGAGATCCGTGGCGTGGGTGGCATGGCGATGGCGCAGGACCCGGAAACGGCCAAATACGATGGGATGCCGCGCAGCGCCATCGCTACCGGCCTGGTGGACTACATTCTGCCGCCCCACGAAATGCCTGAGCGGCTGATCGCGTATGCTGACGGCTACTACATCCCAGGCGGCAGGCAGGGTTCACAGGCCCAGCCTATAGAGACAGACGCCCTGGCAAAGATATTCTTGCTGCTTCAGCACCAGAAAAAGCACGATTTTGCGCAGTACAAACGCAACACCATTGACCGCCGTATCATGCGCCGCATGGCCGTTAACCATTTTGAGCGGCTGTGGGACTACCTGCATTACCTACAAAACAACCCACGCGAAGTCGAAATCCTGTTCCGCGAGCTTCTTATTGGCGTGACCAGTTTCTTTCGCGATCCTCAAGCCTTCGATATGTTGGAGAAACGCGCCATCCCGCAGATCCTGGATAGCCTCAAGCCCAGCGAAGCCGTCCGGGTGTGGGTTCCAGGCTGCTCCACGGGCGAGGAAGCCTACTCGATTGCCATGATGATCCGCGAACAGATGTCCCTGCGCAAGCAGGAGCACCTGGTACAGATTTTCGCCACCGACATTGACGAGCAGGCCATCAAGCGGGCACGGGTCGGCCTTTACCCCAACAACATCGCCGCCGATGTTTCCCCGGAACGCTTGCAGCGCTTTTTTATCAAATCCGACGGCACTTACCAGATTAGCAAACAGATCCGCGAGATGGCTGTCTTTGCCGTGCAAAGTGTGACCAAAGACCCGCCCTTCTCCCGCATGGATTTGATTAGCT
>DATGFK010000239.1:0-2469 GCA_035309185.1 Aggregatilineales bacterium | reverse complement strand
AACTTCTAGGCGCTCATGTGGTGGGAGAACTGGCTGTGGAAATTGTGGAACTGGTCGCAGCCAGTATGGCATCCAATAGCACGGTGGAACAGCTTGCCGAACTCGAAATCGCGTATCCAACCTATGCCGCGATCGTTGGGCTGGCCGCCCGCCAGATCAGCCGGGAATTGGGCACGGTTCCGGTGTCTCCCGTGTGGCGTGCCCTCAAGCAAATCCGTGGTGTTGAATGGGAACGCAAGGACAGTTAACCGTTACCTGGCTTATAATTTCTGTCCCGATAGGTTTGCCTCAAAAGGACAAAAATGGTGAAAAGAGCGGTCAAGGTTCTATGTGTCGTTTTTCTGACAGTCGTCAGCGCGAATACTGCAGTGGCGGTACATGGCCAATCGAATGGTACGCCCCTCTACAAAGACCCTACACAAGCCATACCCGATCGTGTCAATGACCTGATGAGTCGGATGACGCTCGATGAGAAAATCGGGCAAATGACCCTTGTCCAAAAAGACAGCATCAAAATACCTGATATTGCAGGGATGGGGATCGGCGCGCTGCTGAGCGGCGGTGGTGGCTATCCGACTCCGAACACACCTGAGGCGTGGGCTGCGATGGTAAGCGGTTTTCAGGAGGCGGCGCTCACCTCTCGACTGGACATTCCGATCCTCTACGGTGTGGACGCGGTGCACGGCCATAACAACCTATACGGCACAGTTGTCTTCCCGCACAACATCGGTCTGGGCGCGGCCAACGATCCCGATTTGGTACAACGCATCGGACAGGCAACCGCTCAGGTAATGATTGCGACCGGAATCTATTGGGATTACGCGCCGGTGGTAGCCGTCGCCCAGGATATTCGCTGGGGGCGGACTTACGAAGGATTCAGCGAAAACACCGAACTTGTATCGACTCTTGGTATTGCCCTGATGCGAGGCTTGCAAAATTCCGATAGCTCCCGTGCGCCAATCGTGCTGGCATCGGTCAAGCATTACCTTGCGGATGGGGGAGCACGCTGGGGCAGCACACGTCCCTATCCCTGGCTCAATTCACCGTGGCCGCAGAATGAAGACTGGTTCAAGATTGACCAGGGTTACGCGGACATTGACGAAACCACGCTGCGCGCGATCCATCTGACGCCATACCAGGCTGCCATCAAAGCGGGAGCCATGAATATCATGGTTTCGTACAGCGGTTGGCAATCCCTGAAAATGCACGCACATAAGTACCTGCTGACCGACGTACTGAAAACCGAACTCGGCTTCAGTGGCTTCCTGGTTTCGGACTGGCTGGGGATTGACCAGCTCGATCCCGACTATTACACGTGCGTCGTGAAAGCGATTAATGCTGGGCTGGACATGATCATGGTTCCGTTCGACTTCAAGCGCTTTATTAAATGCATGAATGAGGCGCTTGAACGAGGTGACATCAATTCGGACCGGATTGACGACGCCGTGCGCCGTATTCTGCGGGTGAAATTCCAGCTTGGCCTGTTTGAGTACCCGGTTACAGACGATAGCCACCTGCCGGAAGTCGGCAATCCTGAACATCGTGCAGTGGCACGCGAGGCCGTCGGAAAATCGCTTGTACTGCTCAAAAACGACGATCATCTCCTGCCACTCAGCAAATCCCTGCCAAAGCTCTTAATCGCGGGACAGGCTGCTGACGACATCGGTTATCAGTGCGGCGGATGGTCAATCGAATGGATGGGTTTGCCCGGCAATATCACCGACGGAACGACGATCCTCCAGGGTATCCGTCAGACGGTTTCCGCCACCACAGACGTGGAGTTCCAGGCCAATGCTGAGTTCGGTGAGGATATTCACGCCGAAATAGGAATCGCCGTCGTCGGAGAAGCGCCTTACGCGGAGGGGATGGGGGATCGTTCCAATCTATCGCTGCCCGCAGCGCACATTGCCCTGATCAATCGGCTCAAGGCACACTGCGCGAAAGTCGTCGTGATTCTGATCTCTGGCAGGCCAATGATCGTGACCGAGCCTCTGGCAGACTGGAATGCGTTCGTCGCGGCGTGGCTGCCTGGTACGGAAGGGCAGGGCGTTGCTGACGTGCTATTCGGTGATACAAAGTTTACCGGTCGCCTGCCGCACACGTGGCCGCGCGACATGAATCAAGTGCCATTCAAACAGGCTACTGGCGACCCGATGTGGCCGTTCGGGTTCGGTTTGCAGGCCTGAAGTTCGTTCTGTCTGCCTCCTCTCTCCAAAACCAATCGCCTGCCTGAGCAGGCGATTGGTTATTGTTGAGACGGTACTGGTCTTATAATGGACTCATGTCCAGCGCAATTTTAGCCACCAAACTCTATATCCCACCGCTTCGGCCCAGGCTTGTCCTGCGTCTCCGGCTCATCGAACGCCTGAACGAAGACCTGCGGCGCAAGCTGACCCTGATCTCTGCCCCGGCGGGGTTTGGCAAGACGACACTACTCAGCGAATGGCTGGCGGGCTGTGAGCGGCCAAC
>DATGFK010000238.1:0-2531 GCA_035309185.1 Aggregatilineales bacterium | reverse complement strand
GGGCGGGACGCCTTATGCGCCTACCAACGAAGACGGAAAGTTTCATGGTGTAGTCAGCGTGCGCGAGGCGTTGGCAAATTCTTACAATATCCCCGCCGTGCAGGTCCTGAGCAACATTGGCATCGGCCAGGTGATCAAACGCGCCCACCAGATGGGTATCAATTCGATCAACGATGACGTAGATCAATACGGCCTGTCGCTGGCTCTGGGCAGCAGTGAAGTCAGCGTCCTGGATATGACCTACGCCTATAGCGTCTTCGCCAACGGCGGAATCATGGCCGGAACGCCCGTACAGTTGATCCGTCCCGGCTACCGTTCTGTTGACCCTGTCGCCGTACTCCGCATCGAAGACCGCGATGGCAACGTCCTATGGCAGTTCGACGAACAGGATAAGACCTATCAGCGCCAGAACGTGCTGCCCGATTCACTGGCTTATCTCGTCAACGACATCCTCTCGGACAACGAGGCGCGGTTGCCCGCCTTTGGCCCTGGCAACGCCCTGCAACTCTCGCGGCCTGCGGCAGCCAAGACCGGCACGACCAACGATGCGCGCGACGCCTGGACCGTCGGCTACACGCCCCAGTTGAGCGTGGGAACGTGGGTCGGCAACAATAATAACTCTCCGATGAGCGATGACATCATCGGCGCCAACGCGGCAGCGCCGATCTGGCACGCCATTATGGAATACGGGCACCATCGCGATAACTTGCCTGTACAGGGCTGGGCGCGCCCGGCCACGATCATCCAGGCGTCGGTCTGCAAGCGCAGCGGCCTGCTGCCGACGCCCGATTGCCCAGCGGTGAAAGAGCTTTTCTATGCCGATGCTAACGTCAGCACGGTGCCCACAAACCTGGACAATTACTGGCGTCGCTACCAGGTCAACGCGCGTAACGGCCTGATCGCAACCTCGTCAACGGCCCCCTCTCTGATCACCGAAAAGATCTTCTTTGATTACCCGGTGCAGGCCCGCGATTGGGCCAAGTCTGTTGGGGAGCCGCTGCCACCCACGGACTACGACAGTGCCAACGCGGCGCCAGCCAGCGGCACGGTGGCAGCAATCACCACACCGGGAGGACTGGCCCGCGTGCGGCAAATGGTCAGCGTGACGGGCAATATCAACAGCCCTAATGTGCAATCCTACACTTTGGCTTATGGCATCGGCATCAACCCGACGCAGTGGATTGCCATCGGCGGTGGCGATCCGACCACACAGGGCCAGAACATTGTCTTCGGCAAATGGGACACGAACGCGCTCGATGGCCTGTATACGCTGCGCCTGAGTTTGACGCTCAAAGACAACGTGCTGCAACTGGTGACGGTGCAGGTGACGGTGGATAACAAACCACCGGCGGTGAAGCTCATCGCGCCGCAGCCTGGGCAAAGCGTGGCTCCCGATGATAAATCTATCGCGCTGGAAGCCTCCGCCACGGACAACGTCGAAGTGGATCACGTTGAGTTCTACCACAACGGCAATCTGATCGATACGGAGAAAACTTCGCCTTACCGCGCCACCTGGCAGATCGATGGGACGGGAGCGCAGTCGTTTTATGCCATCGCCTATGATTCGGCGGGAAACAGCGCCCGCAGCGACAGCGTGCAGGTTACGACGCCGTAGGATCGGGCAGCCTGTCGCCGGGGAAAGTCCGGGTGGGGTGAATCTCGTAGACGAAGATTCTGGCTATCACGCCAGGGTCGCCGTCCATGATCTTGCGTGTATCGTCAGGGTTAGTTGTGAAGATGCTGACCCCCGATACATCACTGCCATCGTTAACCGGGCAGACGATTGCGATCACGCCATCCAGGCGCAGCGCGTGGTTGCGACGCCCATGTTCCCAGATGATCTTGTCTGCGCCAGGCTCGTCTCGTTTGGGCGTCTTTTTCAATATGACGACGGTATAGGGCTTTGTGGTCGCCCGCATTTCCAGCATGAACTCGTCGGTGATCTTTTGCAAGGGATAACCTCCCGGTAATTGCGTGTATTCACTCATCATGACGACGAATGGAAATACTGCGAATCGACAGCGGGAGAGGGGTGAAGGGGAAATCGGATCGAATTTGGCGGCCCGGCCCCCCCCAGCGCCCTGTAGCTGGTAGAGGGGCAGGGGATGAGGGCAATTAGTATGAGGATCATCCAACCAGCAGCTTGCTTTAAGGCTGCGTCAGCAGGTTCGCCAGTTGATTAAAGATTGTGGCGGCGTGCAGCCGTCGTTTCGTTTCAAGCGTGTAGGCCAGGCGTTTGTCCACGAAGGCGCACAGCCGCGTGCCGCCTAAATTAAGCTGGAGCAGATCGGCTTTGGCCCCTTCGAGCAGGGCCAGCGCTTTATCGGACATCTGGGGCAGGATGCCATATTTGTCCAGCCGCCGCTTGATCTCGGCCTGCCTCAGGCCAGGCAGCGCTTCAACCGAGTCGCCCTCGGCCTGCGCTGCCAGCAATAAGGGCAGCGTATAGCGCCCATGCTGAAGATCGTCTTCCCAATCCAGCAGATCGTCGTTGAACTGGTCGGATAGGAAGATCGCGGCCCAGGTCGCCA
>DATGFK010000237.1:0-4989 GCA_035309185.1 Aggregatilineales bacterium | reverse complement strand
TAACGGGCACGCGCGTAATCAATATTGTTCACGGCGATGACGCCCACCGCGCCGAAGACGAGCGCAGTGATGCCCATTTGCAGCCAGTCCGCCCCGGCCAGGAAGAACATCGTAGCGGCCACAACCAGGATCAGGGCCGCTGTCGAAAGGTCAGGTTCCAGGATGATCAGTCCGGCCACGATGCCAACCAGCGCGGCAAAAGGCAGCAAGCCGTAAGTGAGCGAACGCAGCTTCGATTGCTTGGAGGCCAGCCACGCCGCCATGTAGACCACTACGACCAGCACGGCCAGTTCCGAAGGCTGCACAGAGCCATCGAAGTAAGCGCGCCGGACATTTGTGAAGCCCTTGATCCCCGGCAAAATCAGCAGGCCAAGCAGGGCGATCATGACGATGCCCATCAATGGAATCGCCAGCTTACGCCAGATGCGATAGTCAATCATGCCCAGGATCAGCATGGCGATGGTGCCAATCAGCGCGCTGCGTAGCTGCTGGAGAAAGATAGCCGATTGGGGATCCGACCAGAAGAATGTCGTACTCCATACCATCATCAGGCCAAGTGCCACCAGTACACCCACTGCCAGCACCAGGTACAGGTCAATAGATAGGGCAAAACGGCGACGACGTTCCGCCACTCGCTGCTCCTGAACTTGCTCGTCCAGTTCATCGTTTATGTAGCGCGGCGCGCTGATATTTGCCACAGGCGAACCTCATCTTCTTCCGTGTTGGGCATTGTATCGCAAACTGCCTGCGAATAACCAATTCTGAGAGCCGGATGCAGTCCATAATGGCATCCAGTAGCCGACACTGGTAAAACAGAGTCGTAAAACCTTTACGAGGCACTAACAAGTGAGGAGTCTGATTCGATGCGAGCGGAACTTCTGAATCAGCCTGCTGAAGTGAATAGCAATCCATTGAAACTGGCGGATATACCGCGTCCAGAGGCTGCGCCGGGTGAGATTCTAGTTCAGGTTCATGTTTGCGGCGTCTGCCATACAGATCTACACGTCGTCGAAGGCGAATTACGGGAAGCGTCGCTTCCGCTTGTTCCGGGCCACCAGATCGTCGGAACGGTGGCCGCTAATGGAGACGGCGTCATGCGCTTTAAGCTGGGAGAGCGGGTTGGCATCCCCTGGCTGCACGAAGCCTGCGGGATTTGTGAATTCTGCCAACGTGGACAGGAGAATCTCTGTCCGTGGGCGCGGTTCACAGGCTATACCGCGCAGGGCGGTTACGCCGAGTACACCACGGTTCCAGAGAAGTTCGCCGTGCCGATCCCGGCGCGTTTTTCCGATGTGGAGGCTGCCCCGCTCCTGTGCGCGGGAATAGTTGGGTACCGTTCGCTGCGCCTGTCCGACCTCCAACAAGGGGAGCGCCTTGGGCTGTTTGGCTACGGTGGCAGCGCCGATCTCTGCATCCAGGTGGCCCGTCACTGGCATTGCGAGGTGTTCGTCTTTACCCGCAGTCCGGCACATCAAGAACTCGCCACAAAACACGGCGCCGCCTGGGTAGGGCGTGCCGAAGAGAATCCGCCTTCCAACCTGGATCGCGCGATCATCTTTGCCCCCGTTGGTTCGCTGGTTCCCCTTGCGTTGGGCCATTTACGCGAGGGCGGGACGTTGTGCATTAATGCCATCCACACCAGCCCGATCCCTGAGATGCCCTACGATCTGTTGTGGGGTGAGAGGACAATCCGCACCGTTGCCAATGCCACGCGCCGCGATGCCGAGGAGTTTCTGCCCCTGGCTGCTGAAATACCGATTATTCCCGATACACAGCTATTCGATCTTGATCAGGCGAATCAGGCCTTGCAGGCCTTGAAGCACGGCCAGATCAACGGCACCGCCGTGCTCCAAGTCAGGCATTAGTGTTCCTTAATCTCCTCAGCCCAAAATCATGACAACTGATACTCCAGATCATGTTATTTGATACTGGCAAGCGCTCTCCTTTGCAACTACGCTCGTGGCAATGATGTACATGCTTTGAGCTGTAGCTCGCCGGAGGACATCCTTATGTTGAGTGAAAAGGAACGCCAAAATCTCATATCGCACAGGGCCACTTTCCCACATGGAGTGGAATTGCTGTACGACCCATTATTGAACAAGGGAACGGCATTTAATGATGCCGAGCGTGATGCGCTCGGCATACGCGGGCTGGTTCCTCCACGGGTGTTTTCGCAGGAAGAGCAGCTTGTCCGAATCCTGGAAAATGCCAGGAAGAAGACGGCCCCGATCGAGAAATACATCTATATGGCGAGCCTGCTGGATCGTAATTCCACCCTGTTCTACCGCGCCGTGATTGACAACTTGGACGAGATGATGCCCATCATCTACACGCCAACTGTAGGGCAGGCTTGCCTGGAATACGGACATATCCTGCGCAGGCCGCGCGGTTTGTTTATTTCGATCAAGGACAAAGGCAATGTGGAGTCTGTACTGCGCAATTGGCCTTACGAAGACGTGCGTGTAATCGTCGTAACCGATGGCGAGCGCATCCTGGGGCTTGGCGATCTGGGGGCGTATGGCATGGGCATCCCCGTCGGAAAGCTCTCCCTGTATACCGCGTGCGCTGGAATCCATCCTGCTGCGTGCCTGCCGATTACCCTGGACGTGGGGACCGACAACGAAATGTTGCTCGACGATCCGTTGTACATCGGACTGCTGCAACACCGGGTGCGTGGCGCGGCCTACGATGAATTGATTGAAGAGTTTGTCTCAGCCGTCCAGAAAGTTTTCCCACGTGCCCTGCTGCAATTTGAGGATTTCGGCAACAGCAACGCATTCCGCTTACTGGCCCAATACCGTGACCAGATTTGTACCTTTGACGACGACATCCAGGGCACCGCAAGCGTCACCCTGGCCGGGCTGTATTCCGCGCTGCGCATGAGCGGCGGCAAGCTAAGCGAACAGAAAATTCTATTCTTGGGCGCAGGCGAAGCTGGCATTGGCATTGGCGATTTGATCGTTTCTGCGATGGTCAGCGAAGGACTAACGGAGAAAGCCGCGAGGGAACGCTGTTATTTCGTGGACTCAAAAGGCCTGGTCGTGGAGAGTCGCAAGGACCTCGCACCGCACAAACTGCCCTATGCGCACCCGCGCGAGTTCATCCCCGATCTGGTGACGGCTGTGGAAACACTCCAGCCCACCGTGCTGATTGGCGTCTCCGGCCAGCCTCGTACCTTCACACACCCTGTCATCGAAGTCATGGCCCGCTTCAACGAGCGACCGATTATCATGGCGCTCTCGAACCCGACTTCCAAGGCCGAATGCACTGCCGAAGAAGCCTACACGTGGACGCAAGGCCGCGCGATCTTCGCCAGCGGCAGCCCTTTCGATTCGGTCAGGCTGAATGGCAAAGTATTCGTTCCTGGGCAGGCCAACAACGCCTACATTTTTCCTGGCGTGGGGCTGGGCGTAATTTCGTGCGATGCGACGCGCGTCACCGATGAGATGTTCTTCGCGGCAGCCCTGGCGCTGGCAAAAGAAGTGTCTGAATCTGATCTCACCCTGGGGCGCATTTTCCCATCCTTATCGAGAATTCGGGAAGTCTCGGCGTCAATTGCCGTAGCCGTTGCGGAAGTGGCCTACCGGGAAGGGTTGGCGCTGGCTCCCAGGCCAGACGATCTCCTGACGTACATGAAGTCGGAAATGTACGAGCCGTGTTACCAGAGCTACGTTTGAGCAAAGTTGCTATGGAGCAAACGATTGAAGCCAGCCGACAGTTGGCGATCCGGATCACGTCGGATAGCAACAAACAGACCTACTACACGATCCGGCTCCTCGTGGATCGGAATCAGATCGCCAATGCCTACCGCGCCTACGGTTACTTTCGATGGGTAGACGATTGGCTGGATCGCAGCCAGTCGAGCAAGGATGAATGCCTGGCATTCATCGCCCGTCAGCAGTCCATTTTGGAGTGTGGTTACAAGGGCGATTGGCCTTCTGACATGGATAGCCATGAAACGATGCTGGCCGACCTGATTCGCAGCGACCATGAAAGCGACAGTGGGCTGCAATTCTACATTCGGAACATGATGGCGGTCATGGCTTTTGATGCCAATCGCAGAGGCAGGCTCGTTTCAGAAACGGAACTGGCACAGTACACACACCATCTTGCTGTTGGCGTGACCGAAGCCCTGCTATTCTTCATCGGCCATGATCGCTTTGCGCCGCAAGGTGAGGCGCGTTTCCAGGCAGTGAGAGGCGCACACGTGACTCACATGCTGCGCGATACGCTTGAAGATTCGGATGCCGGATACTACAACATCGCCCTCGAATTTGTAATGGCAACTGGACTCGATCCGTGCGACGTTGCGAGCCTACCATACCGTGAGTGGGTCAGAAGCAGAGTTCAATTTGCCCGCCAATGTTTTAGTTCGGGTCGGGAATACCTGGCCCAGGTCGAAAGCGTGCGCTGCCGAATCGCCGCCTTTGCCTATATGCTGCGCTTCGAGCGTGTGCTGGATGCCATTGAACGGGCAAACTTCTTGCTCCAACCGCTTTCTCAGAATGGGCATAAAGGACGCCTGTGGGAAGCCCATCGCGCGTAAACATGAACACTGCAATCGTGATCGGCGCGGGAATTGGCGGTATCGCGGCGGCGACCCACCTTGCCCAGCAGGGGCTGCATGTCACCGTGGTCGAGAAAAACTCGCATCCTGGGGGACGCTGTGATCGGTTTGTCCACGACGGGCATGTGTTCGATACCGGCCCTACATTACTTGTCATGCCGCTGGTCTACGAAGCGGAGTTTGCGGCGCTCGGCGTGCCTTTGCACGAGGCGCTCGATCTTCAGCGCGTAGACCCGACCTATCACCTGGTCTTTGACGATAGCAGTCAACTGGCCCTCACCTCCGATCTTCACCTGATGCGTGAGCAGCTTGAGCAGATCGAGCCGCACAGCTTTCGCGGCTTTCTGCGCTACCTGGAGGAGGGACAGTGCCACTATGACCTGGCAATGACGCAGCTCCTGAATCGAGACTTTCGCACGGCG
>DATGFK010000236.1:0-3981 GCA_035309185.1 Aggregatilineales bacterium | reverse complement strand
AAAAATCGTCAACCCTTGGGGAATTTACCAGTGCTCTGTCGCTGCGAAATTGTTCTTCCATACGCTGCGGCTCTCCATGAAAGAAAATCTCTTGCAAACAGCATACGGCAACATCGAGCCACAGTGCTCAATCTCGAACCTGTTCCTTTCGTCACAAATCAGGCGCGATGTTGGGAAACGCTGGCGGTGTTGATGTTATAAAATAGGTCAGGAGAGGGATTACGGGTGAGGGCAAGGCACCCTAAACCTTGTGCCAAGAAATGTGTCGATGCGTGAATCCCCTCTGCGCGAGAGGGTTTGCGGGTGAGGGCAATCCTGTCCTCCACGTAACCCACACCTGTCATACACCTGATCTACACCTTGGCTTGTTACACTGCCTGACCAGGAGGGACAGACTTTATGAGCGAAGATGACCCGCAAGGCTATCGCGTATCAATTCCTGATCTGACCTACTATCAATCTATGGTGGCCTGCCAGTTTGGCTGCCCGGTGCGCACCGATGCACGGGGCTACGTGACGGCCATCGCGCAGGGGGATTACGAACGCGCCTATCTCATCGCGCGGGAGAACAACCCCTTTGCCTCGACGTGTGGCTGGGTGTGCGGCGCCCCGTGTGAAGCCGCCTGCCGTCGAGGAAAGATTGACACGCCCATTGCCATTCGGGCGCTCAAACGCTTTGTTGACGACCGCTACGGCGTCTTCCTGGGCGAATCCGGCGAGGCGCAGCAGCCCCCGGCCTGGCCCCGTTACATCGGCTCCGGTACCACCGTTGAACTGGGTAACACCGTCATGCCCAACAGCCGGACGGAACTCAACGCGGCGCGCAAGCGTGGCGACAAAACCGGCAAGCGCGTGGCGATTGTAGGCGCTGGCCCGGCGGGCCTGACCTGTGCGCACGACCTGGCCCTGCTCGGCCATGACGTGACTGTTTTCGACGCCTCGTCCGTGGCGGGCGGAATGCTCAAGCTGGGCGTGCCAGAATACCGCCTGCCCCGTGAAATGATTGACCTGGAAATCCAGTCCATCCTCGCCCTGGGGCCGACCTTGAAGCTGAACCAGGCCTTGGGCCGCGATTTCTCGCTGGCCGATCTGCGCCGCGAGTTTGACGCTGTGTTTATCGGCATTGGCACGTATCGCAGCCGTAACCTCAACATCGAGGGCGAACAGTTCGACAGCGTGCTGCGCGCCGTAGATTTCCTGATCAACGTGAACCTGGGCGGCTACAACTTGAACCTGGGCAAGCGCGTGCTGGTCATCGGCGGCGGCAACGTCGCTATGGACGTGGCCCGCACGGCGGCACGGCTCGGCCATGCTGCACAGTCGGGCGGTGACCTCGAAACGGCGCTGGACGTGGCTCGTGCGGCCCGCCGCCTCGGATCGACGCACGAGGTTCGCTGCCTGGTCGTCGAAGATCGCAGCGAAATGCTGGCCGACCCCATCGAAGTGGCCGAAGCTGAAGAAGAAGGCATCGTCATCCAGAACCACTGCGCCCCCAAGCGGATCGTCGGTGAAAATGGTCGTGCGATTGGCGTGGAAACGCTGGACGTGGCCCGCGCCTTTGACGAGCGCGGACGCTTCAATCCGCAGCTTACGCCGGGCACCGAAACAATATGGGAAGCCGACAGCGTGATCATTTCCATCGGACAGATGGGCGAACTGGATTGGGTCAAGCCGGAGGACGGCCTCGAAGTCACGCCGCGAGGCACACTGACCTTGAACAAGGAAACCCTGATGACGACGGCAGAGGGCGTATTTGCCGGGGGCGACATCGCTTTTGGCCCACGGCTGATCGTTAACGCCGTTGCCGACGGGCAGCGGGCCGCACGAGGCATTCACAGCTATTTGCAGCACGTCCAGCCGCGTCTGGTTCGCAAAGGATTCTTCAGCGTTGTCTCCAAACACGACTATCCCGACGTTGGGCCGCTGCAAAATTACCTGCGCTGGCCGCGTCGCAATCCGCCCACGCTGCCGGTAGAGCGCCGCATCGGCGTGGCAAAGGTCGAAGTGGGCTTCAGCGAGGCGACGGCCAAAGAGCAGGGCGGACGCTGCCTGATTTGCAGCATCAACCCGGTCTTTGAGGGTGAGAAGTGTATCCTGTGCAACGGCTGCGTGGACGTTTGTCCGACGGACTGCCTCAAGCTCGTCCCTGCCGACTCGATCAGCGGCGACGCCAACGTCGCGGCGCTGGTCGCGCAAAAATCCGCCGAATCGCCTTCCGCTACTGCCAGCGCGATGCTCTTCGATCCCAAGAGTTGTATCCGCTGCGGCCTGTGCGCGGCGCGCTGCCCCACGGAGGCCGTTCAGATGGAAACGTTCCGCTTTACCGAAGAAGTACAGTACGTGGAGGCGAAGTAACGCGCATGAGTGTCGTCAATGCACCCACCCCAGGCAAAGGCCGCTGGAGCTGGCTGACCGAATCCCGCGTGTGGCGTTCGTTCTTCCGGCACGGCTGGCCCAACAACCCGCTGGATCGTTCCCTGACGATGACCAGCAATATTTTCATGCACCTGCATCCGGTGAAGGTCAGCCGCAAGAGCATCCGCTGGACGTATTCGTTCGGTCTGGGCGTGATCGCGATCATCCTCTTTGCCGTGCTGGTCTTTACCGGCGTGGTCTTGATGTTCTATTACATCCCGTCCATCGAGCGCGCGTACCCGGCGATGAAGGCGTTGCAACTGTCCATCCCGCTGGGCGAATTTACGCGCAACATGCACCGCTGGTCGGCGCACGCCATGGTCCTCATCGTGATCCTGCACCTGGTTCGTGTCTTTTACACGGGCGCCTATAAGCCCCCACGCGAATTCAACTGGGTCGTCGGCGTCGTGCTGCTCATCTGCACGCTGGCGGCCAGTTTCACCGGCTATCTGCTGCCCTGGGATCAGCTTTCCTACTGGGCCATCACCGTTGGCACGAACATTGCCGGGTACGCCCCGATCCTGGGCCAGCCCACGCGCCAGTTCCTGCTAGGTGGCACGGACGTGGGTCAGGATGCCCTGATCCGCTTCTATACCCTGCACATTGCCGTGGTACCGCTGGCACTGATCCTGCTCATCTCACTGCACATCTGGCGTGTGCGCAAAGACGGCGGCCTCGCGGCGAACGAGGTCAAGGATACTGACGTAGAGTAGGTAATTAAGGTGAGCAATAGGCGAAAGAGGGACTCATGGCAGATCAACAGTCGCCCGTTCAGGACGAAATTTTCCCGAAGGACAGCGGCAAAACCTACGCGCTGGTGGAAGTCATGCGCGGCGAGGGGCCACTGGTCGGCAAAGGCCCCGATGATACCGTCTTTGCCTTCCCGGTGGTCTTGCTGCTGGAAGTGATCCTTTTGTTGGGCGTAACACTGGTTATTTTCCTGTTTTCGCTGATCAAGCAGGCGCCGCTAGAAGCCATTGCCAATCCCCTGGTCACAACCGACCCCGCCAAAGCGCCCTGGTACTTCATGGGCTTGCAGGAACTCCTCGAACACATGCACCCCTTCGTGGCGGGCGTCATGATCCCGTCCATCCTCGTCCTGTTCCTCGTCGCCATCCCTTATATTGATCACTCGCGGGCGCACGCGGGCCGGTGGTTCTCGACCAAACGCGGCAAACGGATCGTCAGTTGGACGGCGCTGTATACGGCGATTGCGATACCCTTCTATATTCTGCTGGACGCTGCGCTCAACCCGCGCGAGCAACTGCGCAACGTCGTCCCAGCCTGGGTTTCGCAAATGCTGCTGCCGGGCGGCCTTATCGCCATCATCGTCCTGATACCCGCCATCGTGCTGTGGCGGCGCAAGGCCAGCGCCCGCGAATTCATGCTGGCCCTCTTCACAGTGATGCTGGTTTCGGCAATTATTCTCACTCTGACTGGTTTCTTCTTCCGAGGGCCGGGCTTCCGGTTGTACTGGCCGTGGCAGATGCCCAATAATTACAACCCCCTGGACGGGCTATAAAACTGGAGAGCGCGACAATGAGCGTTGAATCTGCACCACAAGGT
>DATGFK010000235.1:0-8799 GCA_035309185.1 Aggregatilineales bacterium | reverse complement strand
CGCGGCAGATCCGGCGATCACGGCGGTAGCCGCTGTCCACTGCGAAACGACGACGGGCCTTTTTAACCCGGTCATCGAGATTGGCGCAATTGCCAAACGCCACAATTGTGTTTACATCATAGACGCGATGAGCAGCTTCGGGGCCGTACCGTTGGATGCTGCGTCCAGCCAGGTAGACTATCTCATTTCGTCGTCCAATAAATGTGTTGAGGGCGTGCCGGGCTTTTCCTATGTGATCGCCCGTAAAACAGCGCTGATGGCGACAGAGGGCTACGCGCGCACGGTCAGCTTGAATCTGATTGCGCAGTGGCAGGAACTCGAGCGCAGCGGGCAGTTCCGCTTTACGCCCCCGACCCACGTGCTGTTAGCTTTTCACCAGGCGCTGCAAGAGCTGGAAGCCGAGGGCGGCGTCGCAGGGCGCAGCGCACGCTACCGCAAAAATTACCAGACGCTTGTGACTGGAATGCGGACCATGGGTTTCCGAGAATACCTCGATCCAACATTGCAAGGTTATATCATCACGACATTCCTATACCCGGAACACCCCAACTTCGATTTCACCCGGTTCTACCAACTGCTGAACGAGAGGGACTGTGTAATCTATCCGGGCAAACTGGCCGAGATGCCTTGCTTCCGGCTGGGGAATATCGGACGGCTGTATCCTGAAGACATGACCCGCCTGCTTGTAGCAATCCGCGAAACGCTGGAAGAAATGGGTGTCAAATAATGGCCTCAACAGCTCCTACGCCCTATCGCTTTCGCCGCACCTACAGCGGCCCGCTGCAAGGCGTTATCCTGGACTGGTCGGGGACAACGGTGGATTATGGCTGTATCGCGCCTGCGAAGGTCTTCGTGGACATTTTCACGCGGCAGGGCGTGCCGATCAGTATGGAAGAGGCACGCGGGCCGATGGGCATGTATAAACGCGATCACATCCGTCAGATCACGCAAATGCCTTCCATTGCCGCACGTTGGCAGGATAAACAGGGGCGCCTGCCAACTGAAGACGATGTCCAGGCTATGTACGATGCCTTCATCCCACTGCAAATCGCGTGCATTGCCGAATATGCCGACCCGATCCCAGGTGTTCCAGAAACGGTCAAAGCCTTTCATCAGCGCGGCCTGAAGGTGGGGTCTACAACCGGGTACACCCGTGCCATGATGGACGTACTGCTGCCCGAAGCCAGCAAGAGGGGCTATGCACCGGATTGCCTGGTTTGTCCTGACGAGGTGGCCGGAGGACGTCCCGCGCCCTGGATGAGTTTCCAGAACGCCATGCGGCTTGGCATTTACCCCATGGAATCCTTCGTAAAGATCGGGGATACGGTCGTGGATATTGCTGAGGGATTGAACGCGGGCATGTGGACTATCGCGCTGGCAAAGACAGGCAACGAACTTGGCCTCATGCAGCGGCAAGTGGAATCCCTGACTCCTGAATCGCTGTCGGGCAAGCTCAAGGGCATTTACGAACGGCTCAACCAGGCCGGAGC
This sequence comes from Aggregatilineales bacterium, assembly GCA_035309185.1. Lineage (GTDB taxonomy): Bacteria > Chloroflexota > Anaerolineae > Aggregatilineales > UBA2796 > DATGFK01. The sequence goes on along the minus strand of DATGFK010000235.1, from coordinate 7,309 downwards.
GCACTACGTGGTGGATAGCCTGGCTGACGTGCTGCCGATCCTGGATCATATCAACGAACGGCTGGCGCAGGGCGAAAAACCCTGAACCCGAACTTTGTCTTAACCACTAGCTGCGGGTTGGGATGACGACCTCGGCTAAATTGTCGCGCTTCACGCGCTCGGCAAACAGGCGGGCATCCATTTCTGTCCCGCCTTCTGTGCTGGTTCCCCAATGGCTCGGAATCACCCAGCGCGGGTGGATGCGTCGTACAGCCTCAATCGCCTGGTCTACGTTCATCGTCTGGCGCCCGCCGATGGGCAGGATGGCGATGTCGGCGCGAATCGTGGACATTTCGTCAATCAGGCCTGTATCGCCCGCGAAATAGATATCGGTGTGCTCCATCGAAATCACAAAGCCCAGACCGCCAAAATCCTTGGGATGGTGGCTGTTGTAAGCCGGGATGGCACGGATTGAAGCGCTGTTTATATTTATTACCTGCCAGGGGCGCAGAATCGTGGTGTCAGGGAGCAAGGCAGCGGCCATACTGTTGGCGAGCACGATGGTATCTGGGCCACGCAGTTTCTCAACATCGGGCAGCGAGCAATGATCATAATGATCGTGCGAAACTAGTACGACATCGGCGTGAAAGGCATTGCGTGAGATACGCCAGGGATCTATGTATATAAAGGGCAGGCCCTGGATGCGAAAACTGGCGTGCCCCAGCCATTGGATTCGCTCGATCATCCGGCGCTCACCAACCTACGGCAGAGGCGAGAATATCCATCGCAATATCCCTGATTTGCCCCGCAGTCGCCTTTGGCAGAAGGTAGGGCCGTGATACCAGTGAGCAGCTCAATTTGCCCGCTGCGGTTGCGACCCCGACGATGGTCTCATCGGCAAGTGAATCGAGTACCGGACCATAGAGGGCCTCAAGTTGAAAATCGCCGAAATCGGCAGGCATTTCAATGCGTCCCAGGTTGCTGATCGACAGGTCATAGTCTGCGCGCGGGCGCTGAAATTGATTAGTTTCGACTACATCTGCGATGCTACGGCCCGCAAACGATTGGATCATCTCGTGAAAGGCGTAGATGGGCGCGAAGATTTGATCGTCAGCAGATCCCCGTGCCATTGCTACCTTGATCTCTTGCGCCATTTCCCAGAAATCCCGTGGCGGCACGAAGTCCAGGTTCACGCGAACGCTTGAGTTGATGTAATTCCCGACATGTTCGCCAACGGGCTGTGTCAACCGGTTACGCAAACTGACCGGCGACGACACGCAGTGAAGGCTGGAATCTGCCAGGTTCAACAGGTGGAAGGCACTCAAAAAAGCCACGCAAAGCGCTGCATGGATCGTGACATTTTCTTGGCGAGTCCGCGCTGTGAGTGCGCTCGTCTGTGCCACTGTCAGCAGCCAGCGAATGACGTATAGAGGAGCCGGAGCCGTAGGGCCATTGCCTGTGGAAGACTCCGAAGGTTCAGGCCGCTGACCAAACATTGGTTCAACCTGTGATTCATCCTGCGGTGGCAGCAGTTCCTCAAGGGGCGGAACGTAGGGCAACGGATGAACCACCTCATCGGGATGCGCAATGTAGTAAAGGACATCGCGCAGTACATACGCGCCCGTCATGCCATCGGCAACCATGTGACTCAGAATGACAGCCAGATCGGTACAGTTGCCGTTATACGAGAGCAAAAAGCGCACCTGTGGCCCACTCTTGCTGATGAAGCGGCGAGGCAGTTCCGTTGGCAAGGCGTCCGCCCAATCACCGTCAATGGAGTCAAGCGGGATCATTGGATTATCGTCGGTCTCGTACCATAAGCCATCCTTGTCGGCGATGACCCGTGCTGTTAACAAAGGATGTTTCTGCTTGACCTTTCGCAGCGCCTCACGCACACGCTCCGAGCTAAGTTTTCCCCTGATCTGGGCAGTCAGGGCAAAATTGAGGCCGACCAGGTCGCTGAACTGAATGCTGGCGGCCATTACTGGTGCAATTTTAATGCGCACTTCTCAGTTCCCCCGTGATGCCTTGACGCTGAGCTACCCCAATTTTGCTGCTGCGTCGCGGTCGGCCAGAACGATCACCTTTCCCTGCGTCGTCTTGATGCTTTGTGCAGGGAGGTCATTGGGACGTAGCGGCCCAGCGAAGACTTCGTAAAGAATTTCTGCTTTTGCACTGCCAGATACCAGGAACCATATGTTCGACGCTGCGTTGATGACTCCCGCCGTCAGCGTCAGGCGAGTGGTATTGAGCGTTTCAATTGAATTCGCGACAAATAGTGCCTGATCATCGGCATTAAGCGCTGCAGAGTGCGGAAACAGCGAAGCCGTGTGTCCATCTTCACCCAGTCCGAGCAAGATGAGATCAAAGCGTGGAAGTTCTGATGGAGCGGGTTTGAAAAACGCGCGCAACTCCTCTGCATAGCGGACTGCTGCCTGTGGTCCAGGGATTTGCCCGGTAGGGATACTGTGGACATTCGTGAGCGGGATCGGAATCTTGTCGAGCAGTACGTCGTGAGCCATCCGCTGATTGCTTTGTGTATCGCTGATCGGGACATTCCGTTCATCGCCCCAGAAAATGTGTACTTTTGACCAGTTCACGCCTTCTCGCTGCGGTGATTCAGCCAAGAATTGATACATAGATTTGGGCGTTGAGCCGCCAGAGAGTGCAACGCTGAACAGGCCACGCTGCCGGATAGCCTCATTGGCAAGCGACAGAAAGCGCCGGGCCGCTTCTCTTGCCAGGGCGGGTGCATCCTCCTGAACTTCAATTTTCACGCGCGTCGCGACCGGGGCGTGCTTTGGAACGAATGCTGTAGCGATACTGAGCGAGCGCTCGAAAACCTCATCGCGCTCCGGGTTGTCGAAGATGGCGCCAAGCAAGGCTGCGTCGGCCCGCATCGGAATACGCAAAACATGCTGGATTCCATCACCGGTCATGATGAAATTCCCATCTGCGGTCAGGCTGCTGCGAAAGGTCTCTGTCGCCGCTTTCAAAACAATCTCTTTCAGGCCGGGCCATTCATCTGGCGCGCTGCGCAGTCGAACTCTAACTGGCTGATCTTTAGCACGGAAAGTAAGGCTATCGGGATCGCTTCCCGGCGCCGCCTGCCAGCCCAGGCATGTTGCCAGCCAACCCGCAGCCAACAGCGCCTGATTGCGGGCGTTGGCATGAGTGATCTCGACCTCCTGAATGTGTTGAAGTGTTGCGCGCGCATCGGCGGGATCAAAGGCGCGGGCCACGGCCTGCCGCCAGGGTAGCAGCCTCTGCCAATTCAAGTCGTGGAGCGTTCCATGTAAATGTGGCGCGCTTAGTGTCGCAAGCAGGTCGAGCAAGGCAGTCGGGATAGTGAAGGTTGCAGAATCCACCACAATACTATCCACGATTTCGCTCAATCCCCTGAAGGAGAGATCGGTTAGCGAAGGATCGCCAGGACGAAAGACAAATACAGCCATATCGGAGAGCAGCAGGCTTTGTACGGCTCCAGGTACGCGATCAAGTGTTTCGCTGCCCGCCTGGATCAGAATTTCTTCACAGCACACCTGGTTTCGGGCTTCCATGCCAAGCGACGGATGGCAGTACAGTGAAGGAGTCGCCTGGATGAGGTCCTGCATAACCTGGCCGGTCTCGATCACAATTGCACGGTGTGGGTGAGTCTCTGCCACTTGGCCCAGTAGATCGGCCCTGTTGTCGCCGTCGGTTGTGTATAGAACCAGGTTGAGGGTCGTGGCCTTCAGAAGCGGATTACTGTCGTCTTTTCCGGCGACCTGTCCCCACAGATCATTGAGACGATCTTCCACCACGTTGATGGGCATAATATCGCCGGTCGTCACCGAGACAGCGCCTCGCATTATCGAATCTGACATCATAAACACTCCGTCTGCTCGATTGCCTACAAACGCCGCCAGTGCCGTCCATCGCGCTCGATCCACTCATCGGCTTCTACCGGCCCCCAACTTCCGGCGGAATATTGTGCCAACTGCGCGGGCTTGCTGGCAGCCCAACCGTTCAGAAAGCGCGTGATGACTTTCCAGGCAGCCTCGACCTCGTCGTTGCGGGCGAATAATTTGTTGTCGCCCAGCAGCGCATCCAGCAGCAGCCGTTCGTAGGCTTCGGGCGTCGGCACGCCAAAGGAGGTGCCGTAACGAAAATCCATGTTCACTTCGCGTACATTTACTGCCTGCCCTGGAAGTTTGGCATTAAAGCGTACCGTGATGCCCTCGTCAGGCTGGATGCGCAGCACTAGCCGATTGGGAGCCGGATTGCCATTGGTTCCAAAGATATTGAGCGGTGTCTTGCTGAATTCGATTGCCACTTCCGTCACGCGCTTGGCAAGAGCTTTCCCGGTGCGCAAGTAGAAGGGTACACCGGCCCACCGCCAGTTGTCCACCAGGAGCTTGAGGGCCACGTAAGTTTCGGTTGTGGAGGTCGAGGCGACCTTTTCGGTTTTGAGATACCCTTTCATGGGTTCGCCTGCAATGGCTCCATCCGAATACTGACCGCGTATGCTGAATTCGCCAACCTTATCCAGGTCGGGGATTCGAATGGCCCGCAGCAGTTTGACCTTCTCATCCCGGATCGCATTGGCTTCCCATGCCGCTGGCGGTTCCATAGCCACGAGGGACATGACTTGCAAGGCATGATTCTGGATGATGTCTCGAGTAGCCCCGGATTCGTCGTAGTAATTGCCGCGCGAACCAACGCCAACCGTTTCAGCCACGGCGATCTGCACGTGGTCAATATATTCCCGCTTCCAGAGTGGCTCAAAGATCGCATTGGCAAAACGGAAGACGGCGATATTCTGAACCGTCTCTTTGCCCAGGTAATGGTCAATACGGTAAATCTGGTCTTCATCGTAGACTTCGCGCAACTTCTCATTCAGGTCGCGTGCAGAGTCCAGGTTTTTACCGAAGGGCTTCTCAATGATAATGCGCGTATATCCTGCGCTTTTGTTTAACCCGGCCTGGCCCAACAGCGAGGCCACTTCTGCATAAAGATCGGGTGGGATCGCCAGGTAAAAGAGACGGCGGCCTCCGGTACCCCGCTTCTGATCCAGATCGTCGAGACAAGTTGCAAGGCGCTTATAGCCTTCGAGGTCATCGAATTCGGTTTGAGCATAGAAAAGCGACTCTGCAAAGGCCTTCCAGACCATCTCATTCAAGCCTGTGCGGGAGAAGTTCTTGACGTGCTGGCTCATCTCGCTGCGGAGCTTGTCGTCCGTCCAATCGCGGCGACCAACGCCAACGACCGTATAGGGATGCGGCAACAGGTTATCGTGCGCGAGATTGTAAACGGCGGGGATTAGCTTCCGTCCGGCCAGGTCGCCGGTGATGCCGAAGATGATAATCGTGGCCGGTTCGGGCATCGCAACCACGTCCAGCCCCTCGCGCAATGGGTTATTGGAAACCGGGTCGTTCACAATAAAGCCTCTTTCTCATGGCGAAGTGCGGGTAGTTCAACTCCTGATCTTACTCGACTTGTGCCTATCAAGCCAAGATTCATTCGCGCCCGTATCTACGGTCTGCCACTATTGGCGCTCCGGTCTGCTTGGGAATAAACTTGGCAAGTCTACACTCTTTTTGGCCTTTTTAGGATAATCGTAGAATGGCTAGTCTGGCACAGTGGCTGGAAGCGAATTTGCAAGTTCTGATCGAGGCAGCCTCGGCAGAGCTTTCCACAGACGAGACGTTGCGCAGCAGCGTAGTAGAGGCTGTGATTGCCTTTTACGAAGCGCTGCACCACGCCGCGTTAGTGGACAATCCGCTTCCCGTTAATGCCATCCTGGTTGATTGGGTCGAAGCGCGCAGCGCGCCTACGGAAGGTGAACCCGCAGGCTTGATGCCGGTACTGGCGACTCTCAAGCGCGTCGTCCTGGATCAGATGCGGCGCGGGGCCGATGCTGCCGAAGCGATTGACCGGTTTATTGTCTTAGACAGGATATTTTCAAGCGCGGCCAACTTCCTGGCTTCGCTGGAAGCAGAAGCACTCCTCAACGACGTACGCCGCGAACTTGAAAAGGCCCAGACCCACGTAGAACAGATTGACAAGAGTAAGACTGATTTCATCGCGGTTGCGGCGCACGAACTTAAAACGCCGTTAACGCTGATTGAAGGCTATACCAACATGCTGCGTGCCGACCTGGATCACGAGCAGCACCCGCACGAGTCGTTGATGCTGAGCGGCATTGCCAGTGGCACCACTCGCCTTAAAGAGATCATTGACGACATGATTGACGTGTCGCTGATAGACATGCGCATGCTCGGCCTGCACTTCCAACCGGTATGGATACATGCCCTGCTTCAAATGGTGGAGTTTGAACTGGCTGAACCTATCCGCCAGCGCAAGCTCGAACTCATCATCAAACAGGAAGCCGTGCGCGACAAGCCCACCTATGGCGACCCTGAACGCCTGCACCAGGTCTTTCAAAAAGTCATTTACAACGCCGTAAAGTACACCCCTGATGGCGGTACGATCACGGTCACGGCACGTGAACTTCCAGGATTTACCGATGTTATGGTCTGCGACTCCGGCATTGGAATCGCCCCGGAGAACCTCCGCCGCATCTTTGACAAATTTTCGTCTATGACGGACGTGGCCTTGCATTCCAGCGGCAAGGTTAAGTATCGTGGCGCCGGGCCGGGTCTGGGGTTGGCAATTGCCAAGGGTGTCATCGAAGCCCACGGCGGCAGCATCTGGGCCGAAAGTCCGGGCTTCGATGAAAAACAAATGCCCGGCAGCACCTTTCACATTATGGTTCCGATGCGTAATGCGCCGCCGGAAAACGAGATGTCAGTCCTTTTCAACTTCCAGTCGGAGATCGAAATCCAGGATCAAGACCTGTAGCCTGGCATTGAAATCGTTAAGCCGAGGGGATGCCTCGGCTTAGGGTAAAAGGTCTTTCAGGCTCCCGGATTGGTGGATTGTGTCGGCGGGCCATTCGGGCTGATCTGCGGAACGCCAACCAGCGAGGCACAGGTGGTCGAATCCTGTGCGATCCCGTACTGCCGCCGCTCAACTTGTGTCAGATCGCGCAGCACACGCTTGCACGCCACCGTCAGCAAATTCTGCGTATCCACGTTCCAGAAGTTGATATCACCTCGTGTATTGCCGGTTGCCAGCGTTGCGCCGTCCGGCGTCAAGGCGATGCTGGTAAAGGGCGCCGGGCCGAAGATACGCCAGACCAACAGCCCGCTTTTTGCATCCCAGACACGCGCTTCGCCGTCTGTGGCGCCGGTAATGACGTAACGGCCATCCGCTGAGAACGTTACATTGGCGACGATGCCAGAGTGTCCTTCGAATACGTGCGTTTCGCGGAAGTTCGTACCGACCA
>DATGFK010000234.1:0-4803 GCA_035309185.1 Aggregatilineales bacterium | reverse complement strand
CCGTAATCGCTGATCACGGTGACGCCGCCCGCCTGTCCCATGATCTCGAAGCGTCTTCCTGTGCCTGCAAAAGACCGCACTGCATTCGCTGCTTCTTCTAGCGGTACGCCAAAGGTATAGACCGCCGCGAGTGAGGCAAGGCAATTCAGCACGTTATGCGTTCCGGCCAAAGGAGAACTAACCCGCTGTTGCTGGTCTCCATGACGAACCACAAATCGGGTTTTGTCGGTGTCGCCTCCGAATTCAAGATTCGCCTGCCAATCGGCCTGGACGCTGGCGATGCTATACGTAAGGCAGGGCTGGCCCACTACGCGGCGTGCCTGCGCTAGGGCCAGCGCGTGGGGATCGTCGGCGCAGGCGATCAGTGTCCCACCGGCGGGCAGCCGTTGCAGAAAAGATCGGAACGTCGCCAGCATGTCGTCCAGGGTCGGAAACTGGTCGGGATGATCCCATTCAACGTTGGTGAGCACAGCGATCTTCGGCGACAGGCCAAGGAACATGCCGCCGTACTCGTCGGCTTCCACTACAAACGCCTTGCCTTTGCCGACGTGAGCATTATCCCCCGTCGCGTTGAGCGTACCGCCCACGATATAGGAAGGATCGTGCCCAGTTTCGCGCAGCAGGTGGATGATCAGGGCCGTTGTCGTCGTCTTGCCATGCGTCCCAGCTACAGCGATTTGAGTCCTGTCTGGCAGCAGATACTTGAAGAACTGGCGGCGCGTCAGAATTGGAATGCCGCTGACTCTGGCCTCGATCAGTTCGGGATTGTCTTCCTTGATAGCCGAGGACACGAACAGCGCCTGCGCGCCTGAAATATTCTGGGCAGCATGGCCCTCATGGATCGTTGCGCCGTGACGGGCCAGGTCGTGGGTGATGTCGTTCGCCTGTCGATCCGAGCCAGAAACGGCGCTCCCGCTTTCCAGCAATATACGGGCAATGGCGGACATCCCTGCCCCGCCAATCCCCACGATATGCACCCTGCTCCCAGGGCCGAGGGTTAACTCGTTATCCTGGCTATCCTGTCCCATCGCTTAGATCATGGCGATGATGACGAACAGGAACAACACAATCACGAGGATCGTCAGGAAGTTGCCTTGCACCAGGAAGATTAAAGGAAGCTGCCCGACCATCGCAGCGCTGGCGCTGCCAGGGTTAGGCGCAATAATGAACGGTGGAAAGGGATAACCGGTGCTGTCCAGATAATACCAGAACGTGCCAAAGATGAGATAGCCGTTGACGGCTCCGATGACCAATCCCAACAGGCGTTCCTGCAAACCTTCCCTGCGGGATGACCACAGTCGGCCTTCTGACATGCGGGCTGCCGTGCTGGGCGTCTGGTACGAGAAAAATACAATAAGCATGAAAATGGAGATGTGAAGGTAAAAATTCTGCTCCGGCGCTGCACCCGCCAGCATGGGCTGTAACAGAATGCTCTGGAACTGCCACAGCGTGAACAGCGCCAGGATAATCCCGGCGGTGGCGACGATCTCCTTTGTCCAGCCGCGCAAAAAACCGACGACGGCAAACATAGCGATCATCATCCATAAGAATGTAGATAGCTGGATCATGCGGCGCGCGCTCCCGTGGAGAGAAGGGCCTGCGTCCGGCCAACGCCTGGAACTGATTCCTGATTGTGTCCCATGATGATAGTAATCGTGAATGCAGGATTGTACAAATCGCCCGTCAAGAATGTAAGATACCACTTTTTAAGCATTCGTGCCTCGATTTTGCCCAAATCGCTGTATGCTCTTGACATATTGATGATTATCAATATAATTCAAGTTATGAATGTCGAACCCATTCTGTTTGCGAAAGCCCTTGCCGACGACACTCGCCTGGAGATCATGCAGCACCTATGCTGCGTCTGGCTGAGCGTCAATGATGTGGTGGAAAAGCTCGGAGGCAAAGTCAACCAGCCGACGGTCAGCCACCACCTCAAGAAGCTTGAAGAGGCGAATCTCGTCCAGGTGCGGCAGGAAGGACGCCAGCGCTTCTATACGCTGAACCAGGAGCAGGTAACGATGTGCTGTGGAAACCTGGTACGTGCTTACGCGCCCGACTACGCCCAGCAGATCGTGCGTATCCAGGACATCAAATAGTCGGATCAACCTTGCGCCGGACAAGCGGAATGTTTTTGACGTGGACGTTTATACTGACCTGATGCGCGGCGCTGGTTTTACCGACATCCAGGTCGCGGATAAACTGACTGCTGAGACCATGATCGAGCAGAAGGCTGGAATGCCCCGGCTGTTCAGCGCCCGCATCACGGCGCGCAAAGCATAAAGTCGTCCTTGGCCTGATTTCCTCGCCCGATGCTCATGCATCGGGCGTTTTTTCTTCACAATCACAACTTGCCGCTGAATGTCATGCTAATGCCGTGAATAATGACACTGCAAACAAAGCTCAGAATCGCGTATTTTTGCTGTTATTCCCACAGACTGTCAACAATATCTGAAACGGAGAACAGCAATGAGTAAGCGCACCCTCAACCGTCGCGGATTCCTGAAAGCAGCCGGGACAGCCGGTGTCGCGGGCGTGGCCCTCGGTGTCGGTGGAAAGTCCGTCCTGGCGCAGACCCCGGCGCCGACTCCCGCTCCAACGATGGCGATGCCCTCGCAGGGATCGCAGGGCCAGGCCGGGACAATGTCCGCCGATGAGATGGACAAGATGATGGAAGCCGGAGTCAAGGCTTTCCTCGACAATATTGACCAGAACCTCGGCGAGAAGTACAAGCAGTTCTGGGGCGAGAATATGCCCTTTACGATGGATGGCGACACGAAAGTCTTCGACGTGACGGCCACTGAAGGCGATTGGGAAGTCGCGCCCGGCCAGGTTGTCAAGGCCATGCTGTACAACGGGCGAGTCCCCGGCCCCGTCATCCGCATGACGCAGGGCGAGAAAGTGCGCATTGTCCATCACAACCAGATGAGCCAAAGCACCGTCATGCACATCCACGGCCTCCATACGCCAAACGCTATGGACGGTGTCGGCTTCATCACGCAGAAGCCAATCAAGCCCGGCGAGACGTTCAACTATGAGTTTGTCGCCAAGAACAGCGGTACTCACATGTACCACTCGCATCACAATGCGGCGGAGCAGGTCACCAGGGGGTTGCTCGGCGCGTTCATCGTTGACCCTGCCGACAAAAACGCCGACCCGCAGGTCAGCGCCGAATACATGATGGTACTCAACGATGCGGGCATCGGCATCACCATCAACGGCAAGAGCTTCCCGGCCACGCAACCGATCATCGCCAAAATAGGCGATAAAATTCGCGTGCGCTACATGAACGAAGGGTTGATGATCCACCCGATGCACCTGCACGGCATGTATCAGAGTGTGATCGCCAAGGACGGCGTGCCGTTTGCCATTCCCTATCTTGTGGATACACTCTTGGTAGCGCCGGGTGAACGCTACGACGTGTTGATTGACTGTCTTGAGCCGGGTGTGTGGGCGTATCACTGCCACATCCTGACCCATGCGGAAACCAGTACTGGCATGTATGGCATGGTCACGGCGCTCATCATCAAGTGAGGACAGGAACACAAAACAGGATCATTGAAATGAGTCCACGCAAAATCTTGACATTCGCGCTGGCGATTTTCGCTGCGCTGGTCCTCGCTGCATGCAGCAGCACCCAGGTCGCAAGTCAGCCCACTGCCGTTCCGGAAGGAACTCCAGATACGCTGGTCGTGGACTGGCTGTTGTACGGGACGCCCACGGCCACGCCGACCCTCGAACCGACGGCCCGCGCTGCCCGTGAAACCGAAATTGCGCTCACGCTGACGGTGCTGCCCAACACACCATCCGGAGTCACGGCTACACCCACCGGCAATACATCCGGTGCGGCGCCCGTCGCGGCAGGGCCGGGCGATGCCGCGCGCGGACAGCAAGTCTTTACGGGCGTAGGGACGTGCTTTAGCTGCCATGATACCGCTACCGGCAATACCCTGGTTGGCCCCAGCCTCAAGGGAATTGCCAGCCGTGCAGGCAGTCGAATACCCGGCGAAAGTGCCCAGCAATACCTGCACGATCACATCGTCAATCCCAACAACTTTGTCCCGCAGGGCTTTAACCCAGGCGTGATGCCAGCGGATTTCGGGACACGGCTCAGCGCCCAGCAGATCAACGACCTCGTTGCCTACCTGATGACGCTGCAATAAAGCGCTGTGATCCCCGCGCCTGCCGCGCCAGACAGAGCCACAACTGCGAGCCACGCGACTCCGCAGAGCGTCTACGATGTGATCGTCGTGGGAGCCGGGATCGCGGGGCTGATGGCGGCGGCTTACTGCGCGCGCGGCGGGGCAAGGGTGTGCGTCCTGGAAGCCAACCACCAGCCGGGTGGCCTGATGGCAGGCATCCGGCGCAAGGGTTTCTACTTCGACGTAGGCGACCAGTCCTTTGAACAGGGCAACATCCTGTTCCCTCTGCTCAAGCAGCTTGGCGTCTACGACGATCTCCATTTTCTGCGGGCCTGGTATCGCCTGAAAACCCCTAACATTGACGTTCAGATCCGTACCCCGGACGATTTGCCAGGGGCATTTGCCCGCGCTTTCCCGGAACACGCCGCCGCCACCCACGCATTTTTCGGCGCATTAAACCGCGACCTGGATCATCTTCGCCCGATCTTTCGCGAAGACAACAACCCTCTGCTCCAGGAGGGTATTTTGTCCCTGGCTGCGGTGGCTCGCTTAAGCGGGCACATCGCGCTGAATGCTCCGCGACTGTGGCGGCTGCTGCACACGCGCGGCTCGACGCAGGCCGCCGATTTCTATGCTCCTGGCAGCGAGGTATACGACTTCT
>DATGFK010000233.1:0-7972 GCA_035309185.1 Aggregatilineales bacterium | reverse complement strand
CGCACTCGGATCGCAGGTATTAGCCTCGCAGCCGTTTAGCCAACTCCTGGGCGCACGACTCACGGAGTTCGCACCCGGAAAAGCCACCATCACCATCCCGATCACAGATCAATTGATGCAGCAGAACGGTTATGTCCACGGCGGCGTGATCAGCTATGCCGCCGATAACGCGCTGACCTTCGCGGGCGGCGCTGTCCTGGGAACAGCCGTGCTCACCTCCGAATTCAAGATCAACTACGTGGCCCCGGCCACCGGCGAACTTCTGATCGCCCGCGCGGTGGTGATTCATGCGGGGAAGCGGCAGGCTGTGTGCCGCTGTGACGTGTTCTCAGGGATCGCTGGACAGGAAGCGCTGTGCGCAGTGGCGCAAGGAACCATAACCAGGGTAGGCAATCAAGCAGAGGGTGGAAGCCAAAACCGTGCCAACAGTTGACGAACTCAATGCGTGGGGCGCTGAGAGACTGCCGGGACTGATCGGCGTCGAGATCGTGAGCGTCGAGGGTAAGCGCGTCACCAGCCGCTTGAAGGTGAGGCCAGCGCTCCTGGCGCCTCACAATTTCTTGCACGCGGCCTCGGTGGTCGCCCTGGCCGACACAACCTGCGGCTACGGCACCGTTGCCAATTTGCCCGAAGGCGCGCAGACCTTCACGACCATTGAATTGAAGACAAATTTCCTGGGAACGGCACGCGAAGGCACCATCGAATGCGAGGCAGAACTGGTACACGGCGGGCGCACCACGCAGGTGTGGGACGCTCGCGTGACCGATAGCGCCAGCCAGAAGGTGATTGCCCTCTTTCGCTGCACGCAGATGATCCTCTATCCGCGCAGTTGACGAGATTTGTTGAGATGTTTCAACCCCTAACAGCCGATATGTAGGAGCGGAATCGGCACACAGCCGCCACTGTTACTGCCTGTTCCGCTGCCTCCTCCACCCGTAGACCCACCAGGCTTCGAGGCAGTGGGCATCGCCGTGACCATTACAGCCGGTGTCCAGGTAGCCGGGACAGGCGAAGGCGGAATGCTGACTGCCGTCGGGATGAATGTGCCTGGTGGCTGTATATCCACTTCTGTTGCCAGAACCCAGCCAGTTGCCTCAGCGCCGTTCGGCAAAATGACCTGATACCATCGTTCGCCGCGTACCGCTGCTTGCGCGCGGACCGTCAGCGAATCGCCCTGCGCCAGGTTACGGATAATAGCGTTATTCATGCTTGGGCCTGTTCGCACCGGGGCGAAATCTGCGCGGGCACGCGCAATCACTCTAACGGGCGACAAGGTGAATATCGTTGTCGGGGTTATCTTTGGCAAGGGCGTATCGGTAAATGTGCTGGTGGATGAAGGGAAAGGGATCGCGTTCGCCGTATCCGTCGCGCCGACGACGGCAATCAAGGTCTGCTGGATGTCAGGCGTTTCACTGGACACAACAAGGGCCGACGCAAGGGATTGCGCCGGGATAGTCATTCCATCCGGCGCTTGCGCGTTGACATTGTGATCGACCATGTAGCTTAGGGCAAGTATCATCGCCAGGATAAGGGCGCCAAAGACAAATACAGCTCTCAACAAAGATGCAGCCCGTGGTGTGGAGGGTCTTGCGTCGCGCTCAGCAGGGTTCGGGACACGCATAGTCTCCTGGTTCTGTGTCGCTAACACACTTAGCATCGGCCTGATAGCTGCCCGAAATGCGTCGGCCATTGCTCCTGCTGACGCGAATCGCTGCGCAGGGTCTTTGTCGAGCGCTTTCAACAGAACGCTGTCCACGCTCCGTGAGAGTCTCCCATCTAACGCATAGACGTGGGGCGGACTCTCGTAGATGTGCAGATTCATCATGCTGTAAGGCGTTTCGCTGTTAAAGGGTAACTTCCCGGTGAGCATTTCAAACACCACAACGCCCAGCGCATAAATATCTGTGCGAGCGTCTGTGCTGTCGCCACTCCACTGCTCCGGCGCCATATAGGCTGGCGTACCCACCACGGAACCGCTCTGTGTCAAAGCAGTGGTAGCCTGCTGAAGGAGGCGCGCTAGTCCGAAGTCAGCCAGCAGCACATTGCCATCCCGATCCAGCAAAATATTGTGCGGTTTCAAGTCTCGATGAATCACGCCCTGCTGGTGCGCGTAGTCCAACGCTGACGCCAATTGTTCGAGGATGCGGGCCGTATCGTCCAGAGACAGCGGCCCCTTGTGAATGAGATCTGCTAGAGATCCACCCGTCATCAGTTCCGTGACTAGATAGGTGACGCCGTTTTCGTGTCCAAAGTCGAACAGTTTCAGGATATAGGGGTGGCTGAGCCTGGCAATTGTTTGCGCTTCCCGTTCCAGGCGATGCAAATATTCCCTGTCGTCGCCCGGCACAGTCAGTATCTTCAGCGCGACCTCGCGTTTGACGTTAAGCTGTTCGGCCCGGTAGACGGTTGCCACGCCACCTTCGCCGAGTCTTCCGACGATTTTGTAGTTGCCAAGGCGTTTCCCTGTGGCATCGGCAATCATGAATGGCCTCCTCTACGGGATTATCAAATTAGCTAGGACCGACTTGAGGACGATCAGACGCTCATTTCGTCGTCGTCATCTGCATCCTGCGCACGCTTGCGGCCAGAAGCCGCAATACTGCGCAAAAATTCATCCAACTTTTGAGCGTCGTAGCGCGCGCTCCCCAAAATATAGTTACCTTGAGCGTCTATCTTGTAACTGTAGTGGATGGACTGCTTCCCGTCAGCATTGATGACCCACACGACCACGCGCATCGTATTATCGTCGCGCACAATAATCATGGCGCCATCGCAATCCATATCTGCGGCGCACAAGCTGGTGCCGGGTAACGTGTCCAGTTTGGAGAGTTTGATGGTCTTAACTACGCGAGCCATCGTCTATGGCTCTGCGTGAAATAATTGCGACTGCAATGATAAAAATTCGGCAGCATATCCCTCCTGTAGTCGGCTACGGGTCAAATTCACCAGGTTTGAGTCTCGGATTGTAGGTGCTGCAAGCCTACGGGTGAGTCATGTCAACGCGATAAGGAGGGAACAATGCTGCGATGCGAAACTGGCACGTACCTATCCCTGAGCACGGCTCTCATCCATTCCGTGAGGGAACCTGGCTCGAGGATGCCAGGCGTTTGTAGTCACCCTTCGCCTGATCGCGCTGAAAGGAGAAAGGATTCTACCCGGTTGTGAATAAATTATTACGATGATTTCAATAATGTTTCGTAAGTTTACCGCAGACAATCTGAATAGGATGCAAGTAAGGGTACCTAATTCCTATGACGTTCACACTGAAGGGTTTGCGACGCCTGCCACCCTGGGCCAAACCATCCCATGATTTTGCACAATATAAGACTAGCGCTGGCAAATTCCTTCTTCGGTATTACTGGCGTAACTTTTGGGTTTCATATTCGGTAGATTGATTCAACAATAGTTTCTCGATGCGAATTTGTGAATCGTTAACTAATTCGGGCTAATTTCAAGTACAAAGGGGGATAGGCAAGCTGATGCTGTGGATCGAGTTCAGATGACACCCATAATGAAGCGTATTCTCATCGTTGAAGATGATCCTGACATGCGCCTGCTTCTTCAAATTGTGCTGTCACGGGCCGGTTTTGAAGTTTGGGAAGCCGAGGATGCCGAACACGCCCTCACAATGCTTCACCAGAACAAAGCGCCCGATCTCATCATCCTTGACCTGCTGCTGCCTCACGTGAACGGGCTTGCCCTATGTGAGTCGATTCGCCAGCACAAGCCCACGGCGTATACCCCAATCCTAATCGTCTCGGCTCAAGGCGATGCAAGCACGCTGCGCAGCAGCATGGAAGCAGGGGCAACCGACTACATTCGGAAACCGATCCTGCCTACTATGGTGCTTGCCAAGGTCCAACAGCTACTTGCCCTCGAAGACGAGGTGAAACCGGCGCTCAACGCTGAGGATTGATCCGGAGTTCTGCTCAAGATGCCAGTTGGGCTGCCAGCGAAGCGTGTTTGGCTACCATTTTTAGGAGCGCGTCACGCGCAATGGGTTTGTCAAGGTAGCCTCTTACGCAACGGGCAACTGCTCTCAGCACCGTCGCATCGCTGGCGGTCATGGCGATGACCGGAGCGCGTGGCTCCGGCACCCGGTTATACAACTGGAGAAAACTCAAGTTCGCCAGGATAGGCATTTCAATATCCAGCAGAATGAGTTGCGGTGAAAAACGTGCGACGGCGCTCACGGCCTCGTAGGAGTTGTCTACCGCAATCACCTGATACCCGCTGCGTGTGAGCGTATCGGCCACGAACTCGCGGTTCGTGTTGTCATCGTCTACGATCAGAATTGGTTGTTGCATGGCAGTGCCTCCACTGAACTGATCTTCGAGCGTAGCACCAAACTCCGGGAATCCCACAACTTTCAGTTGGCTCCCGGTGGCGTAATCTGACGCAAAGTGAAACTAAACACAGGGCCGTAGCCCTCTTCGTTTTCCGCCCGGACGTGCCCATCCATCTTCTCCACGATCCGCCGGACAATGGACAGACCCAGGCCATGCCCAGGCCCACGCCGTCCATTTAGTCGTGTGAAGGGCGTAAACAGGCGGGAAATGTCCGCCGAGGACAATTCTGGCCCCCCGTTGCGAATCCAGAATCGGGCTTTGTTGTTAGGGAGCAGCGTCGCACCAAGCTGGATTTCCGGCGGTTGATCGCCGTATTTCAGCGCGTTGCTGAGGTAATTCACCCACACCTCTTCCAGCCAGGGCGCATAACCCAGCGCCACCGGCCATTCCTGAGGGATTATGATCTGCGCCTGCTGGCGCTGGATCGCCTGGCTCAGTCGTCGCCGCGCCTCATCCACGATGTCAGCCATGTTCACCGGACTCAACTGGACATCGGCTTTGCGTACTTCCGATAGCAGCAGGAGATCATCAATGATGGCGCTGGCTTTCTGCCCGCCGCTGACGATGGACTCGACATAGTTGCGCCCTGTCTCGTCCAGGACGCCATTGTAGTCTTCCCCTAACACCGCCGCGTAGCCGATCATCAACTCTAGAGGATTTTTCAGGTCATGGGCGACGGTGTGGGCAAACGCCTCCAACTCCTCAACGTGCGCTCGCAGCTCAGCCGTTTGCTGACGCAGCGTGTCCACCATCTGAGCCTTTTCGTCAATGGCCTTTTGTCGCTCCTCGACCAGATGGTACTTTTCCAGGAGATGCTCAATCGCTCTGGGCAAGACTTCAAGGTAGTTGGCATCCACGTCTTTGACGATGTAATCCCCCGCGCCGAGCTTGATCGCCTCGGCAGCCAGTTTTTCATCGCCCCTACCGGTGATCATGATAATCGGAGGCAGTGGCCCGCGTTTCGCCAGCAGCCTGATCACCTGGAGACCGTCGTAATAGGGCATCTGCTGATCAACCACGAGTAGATCGAAGTGATTCTGCTCATAAAGAGCAAGCCCCGTTCGACCATCCTGGGCCAAAGCGACCTGGTAACCAGCCCGCTGCAACTTCTTCTGAAAGAGATGAGCAGCGCCCAGGTCATCCTCCATGTACAGAATACGCAGCGCACGCACGGCAACCATCAGACCCTCACCGGCACCTGAGCAATGCCCAGCAGGTGCGCTATTTTCTCGACGGCTTCCGAGAATAGCCGGTAATCAACTGGTTTAATGACGTAAGCGTTACAGCCCAGCGCGTAGCAGCGCTCTATCGCATAGTGGTCATCTACGGCGCTCAGGATAACCACCGGGATGTGTTTCGTCTGTTCATTATTCTTAATACATTGGAGCAGCAGATAACCGCTCATTTCCGGAAGATTAAGATCCAGTACAACCAGAAGGGGTGGTGCCTGCACAGGTGTGGCATCGTCCGCAGCGTCAAACAGGTATTCATTGGCCTGTTGACCTGTGTTAAAGACGATGATATTGCCCAGAAAATTAGCGCGGCGCAGGTTTCGCTGCACCAGCGTAGAATGTCCGGGATCGTCCTCCACTAATACAATAGTAGCGGATTCGATGTGCTCTAGAACGTTCATCTCGCCTCAAAACAATGCACAGAGCGGAGCAATTGAGATCCGGCGGGATAGTGAGGGAAATGATGGAGGGTGATAACCTGATGATAACAGCGGCCTGAGAAACGGAGTGTAGCGTAATTAGATCACGGTAAATGAATATGCCGCTCGATTCTCGACGAGTACCATTGGATTGTGGAGTTGACGCAGTGTCTTTAGGGAAACTTCAACTCCAACATACCTGTTAAATATACGCCTAGCAATAGTACCTTTGGCGTTGCTACTGTCACATTCGCGCTTATACCTGCGCCACCTTGGGGTGACTGCGCGGTGGAACGCCATAGACGATGAGATGCAAACCTTGCAAGGGATACCGATTAAAGAGAGTGATGGCTTTTTGGGCTGCTTCAGGGGATGCCATCTGCACGAAGGCAAAAGCGGAGCCAGACTTAATTTCCACGGATATGACCTCACCTGCTGCTGAGAAGAGGGCTTGTAGGTCCTGCTCAGTCACTGTTGGTGCAAGGTCTCCAACGAAGAGTCTCGTGTGTGTCATTTGATTGTACCTCTGTGGGATGATAATCCCTCGATTATACGCCGAGAAACATGGCAACACCGAAACTCGTCAAAAGGGCTTCTCTTTTCCTCGAAACGATCTACGGAATCCAGCGCGTATACAGGCCGTTCTCGCCGATCTGCTTGAGTTGGCGCGTCGCAAGGTCATACGTCCAGAACTCTGTGTGCCCCGCCGGATTGTTGACGGGAAAACGCTGCAAGAGCAGTACATCGCCCGATGGACTGGGCGCAATCGTGTTCTCCCGATAGTTCTCGTCCTGCACCAATGTCGTGACCTGCCCCGACGTAATATCCATCATGGCAACCTGGGGCAGCCCTGGCTGCGGCTGGCTGGGCGTGTTTCTCAGGAAGAAGATATGCAGTGAGTCCATGCTCCACACCGGCGATTGATCGTCGTCGGCGTCCTTGTCCGCTTCCAGGCTGCGCTGATCCAAACTTGGCGAGGTCAGATCTACCAGGGCAATATGGGTCACGTAATGAGAGCTGCTCTGCTGTGACAGCGTCGGATAGATGAACCATTTGCCATCCGGAGAAAACGTCCCGATGTCGCCCTCAATGGCCTGCACGGATCGATTCTTGCCTGTGGCAGCGTCGTGCAGGACGATGCCACCATCCGTGCTGTCGAAGACCATCAGCAGCTTCCCGTCGGGCGACCATTGTGGCGCATAGCTTAACTGCTGGGTGTCCGAAAAAAGCGGCGTGACCTTCTGACTGGGCACGTCCATCAGAAAAACGCGGGGCGGGCCAATGCCTACGTTCAAGCCGGAATTCATGTTGGCCTGCTCGAAGGCGAGGGTGTTGCCGTCGGGACTGATGGCCGGGTTAGTGCAAATGCTGTCCTTGCAGGGATACAGCGGCCTGGTCGCAAAGGTCGTCAGGTCGAGCACGGATAAACTGCTTGTTCCGTCGGCCCGCAATTCAGCGTAGACGGCAAGCGATCCATCCTGTGCAATATCATAGCCCTGGAGTCCGGTCTGGCTGAAGGTGAGTTGTTTGGTCTGTCCCGGTTGCGCTGGGTCTATCAGATACAGGTTTTGGACGATGTTGTCCGTCGGGCCGAGGTACAGAATCCGGGGTGGCGAGACCCGGAACGACCACTGGACATCGTGTTTCAATTCCTGGCCCGTGGTGGCTCGGATGCCCGCGTGCAGAGTCGCCCTGTACTGCACGCCACTCGCCAGCGGCTGCGACGGTTTCAGCGTGATCTGAGCGCCGGACACCGCCAGCTTGCCGACGATGGGCGGCGAGAGCGTCAGCGCGGAATCGCTCACGGGCGCCTGTAGGGGATTGTCGAATGTGACCTGGATGCTGGCGCGGCTGGAGGACGCAGCCGCCGGGCTGTAAGCCTGTACCGACAGGCCGATCTGGTCGCCGCGCACAATGACCACCGCGATGGATGCAACCAATAGCGCCATGACGGCCAGCATGATCCCGTCAA
>DATGFK010000232.1:0-4806 GCA_035309185.1 Aggregatilineales bacterium | reverse complement strand
CTGTTGGCCCACCAGCTTAGCAGGCGGCGACCCACGCCCCAGCGCTCGTCAAGTTTGCCTCCGGCGACGTAACGGGAGCCAATCACAGCATCCCACTGCTTGGCCGCTTCGACTAACTGCGGAACGTATTTGGGATCGTGGGAAAAATCGGCATCCATCTGGATGATCACGTCATAATTACGCTGGATTGCCCACTTAAAACCCTCAATGTAAGCAGTGCCAAGCCCCTGTTTGCCAGGGCGGTGAAGGACGTGGATTTTCCCGTCCGTTTGTTTACCCAGTTTCTCGGCGATCTCCCCTGTGCCATCGGGCGAGTTGTCGTCTACGACCAGTATCTCCAGGCCTTCAATCGGCAGCGATAGGAGATCCTTGACCAACAAAGGCAAATTGGTTGCCTCATTATAGGTTGGCACAGTAACCAAAACTCTCGACATCCATGTCTCCAATGAGTCTCTTGTAACGCCAGTTGACTGTAACAGCGGACTCGCGTAGAGTCAACAGGTGATCGGCCCACGTTAACCCACGCTCAAAGGGAAGAAGATGTTCGATAACTACCTCCGGCAACTGAACAGTAGCGAGTCTGCGATACGGCGGCAGGCCATCGTGGCTCTTGCCAACCTGGGAGATCCACGGGCACTTCCTGCGCTGGCGACCATCTACCGGAACGATCCGGATGCAACGCTGCGGGAGTTGGCACTTAAAGCAGGCCAACAAATTAAGACGCGAAGCGGAACTAGCAGTACAAATACAGGAGCGCCAACGCGATCCGCTATGTCAAGAGATGCGCATGGACCGGTACTTCCCGAAGAAGACGTTACGCCTATGCTTTCGCCTGAAGCCCGGTCTTTGCTATTAGCCGCTGCACCGGTTTCTGATGTAACCGTACCGGTCAGGCCCATTCCGAAGCCAATATCGGATCGTGAGCGTAAAGCGGCCAAAACACAACTGGATATTGCGCTGGATTGCGTTACACGAGGCTACAACCATAGGGCGCTGGATGCGTTGACCGAGGCCGTCAGGATAAACCGGGAGCTGACCAGGGACAGCATGGCCTTGAGTCTTGCGAGCAACCTGACTGCTATGACTTCGCCAGAGCAGGCCATGCAGATGATCGTCGAGCGCATTGACTTCCCCCCGGTGGGTAAAGGGAACCTGGCAATAGCTGGTGCTCGGCGTCCACGCGAAGGTGCCGCGATTGACCCGGAGTTCATCAATCTGGTCTTAATCTTGATTGCGCTGCTGGTTGTAGCCGCTGTCTTCAACTTCACCCTTAAGGAAGGGTTGCTCAACGTACTTAATTTGACGATTAACAGCCTCAATGCACAGCAAAGCGTTCAATTGACCGACACGCAGCGCAGCAGTATTGACCTGCTGCGTGGCACATTGACCGATGTGTCCCTCAGCACATTGTTGGTCGGCGGCCTGAAGATGGTTGGCCCCTGGCTCATTGATATTGTACTGCTATATATTGTCGGCGTGTTTATGGGTGGCACTGGGCAGGTACTTCCCTTCCTGACCCGGCTGCTACGAATCCAGGTTGTCATCATGGTGGCGTATACAGCACTCCTGACCGTTGTGTTGTTCAGTTTCAATCCAAGTATGTTCGATCCGAAGTCAAACGGCCCTGACGTCCTGGCGAAGTTTTCGGTGTACGGCATCGTGGGCGGCCTAATTCTCCTGGTTTCGTTGATATGGCAAGCGCGAGCGGTAGCGCGCAACCATGATGTCGGCTGGGGCCGGGCCTCAATGATAGACACCGTTGCCTTTTTCGGAACCGTCCTTGTAATCTATATCGCGGGCAATTTGGGCTTTTTTGCTTAAAATCTGGTTATGCCAGAGAGTATCAGTCGTGTACAGAAGCTGATCCTGCGCTGGTCGCCCCTGGTCGGACGGCCCTTTGAGTTCATCACGTCATTGTCGCCGGAGGAATGCGCAAGGCGGCTAAAATGGAAAGAAGTACGCCAGCATAGTTGGCTCCGAATTCACCATACGCTCAAGGTTGGGATATGGCAGCAAGACGACAAGATTCACTATCGGCTGCACCGCAGTCCAACGCCGAACCTGACTGCCGAGGTCTCCGGACTGCTGGAACGGTTACCTGACGGGACGACCCGCGTCACCGGTTCAGCCCAAATTCGGTCTACGCACGGTTGGCTGATGATCATTCTCTTTGTTCCAGTGTTGTTTTATATTCCATTTGTGCTGCCCCTCGCGAAGACGCTGCTGTTGTACGGCTTCTTTGCCACACTCCTGGCCTTAGTGTCCGCAGCCTGGATTTACGAATGCAACCGCTTGACGCGCCTGCTGCGGGAGACTCTTCAGGCCTAACCTTTGCCCACAGCGATTGCAATTCAGTCTTCCGTCCGCGCCTCTAATATGCTATAATTCCTCACATACGGGGATGAATTAGATTCGACACGGGAGGCTGAGCATCTGCTGCAAGCCGAGGCGCACGACCTCGTAAAAACGGGCAAAACAATAAGTGCCAAACCAAGCACTGCACGTCTCGCCTACGCTGCCTAAGCGTTAAAGACGAGACTGGTTATCCTACGGGATAGCCCGTCTGCCTGTATCAGGCCCGGTTGGTACAGTAGCAGGCGACACTAATATCGGGCTGCTGCGTTGTGACACCGATAAACGGCGCTTAAGATCATCGGCGTAGTCTCTGACGATACCCTGTTGACCGGGGTTGACAGAGGCGAAAATCAAATAGGTCAGCTAAGCTTGTAGGCGCAGGTGAACAAAGTCTCGTGGACGAGGCTGGCAGTGGCCTCCATCTCCACTTAGTATACAACTCCTACCCTTATATTCTTGAGCGGTAGGAGTTTCTTTTTGTCTGACGGACGCAACGATCTCAGGGGATCTTTAGCGGAATGGACTGAAAGGCATTCACGGAAAAGCGCTGCGCATTTTGCTGTAACGTCTCGTGGCTGACGCCGACCGTAATGATGGCCTCGGCATTGCTGGTCATGAAGATATAGGCAGGCGTTGGCTCGTACCAGCCCACACCATCCCGAATCTGGCGGACAAACATCACTTTACGGTGGATAACACTATAAAGAACTATGTCCTTCCAGGCGCTCAGGCCGGCGATGAGCGTTTCATCAACACTTGCCGCCAACGCAACCGCCCGATTTTCGGAATTGGCGTGAGCCACCTGGAAGGTTCCGGCTTCGGCAAAGTGAGGCGCAGTGTAAAGCCGGATGGTTCCGCTGTCATCCACAATAAAAAGAGACCCTTTGGGCGAGATGCTGAGGCGTGGCCCAAGCGTTGAATTTGGACGGAATTCACTGTTGAGTTTTGCCCGTTTGAATTTGCCACTGGCTCGATCCGTATGGATCAGCCAGTATTCAGAAATCCCTTCAAATGCAAAACGCTCGATCTCAAGGCTGAAACGCGCGTCCGGCGTTTCTGCTGACTGCGGAAAAGAATCGCCGGAGAGAACAACCTGTGAGGTTGCCGCTTCGCGCGCGCCTACATCAACCAGTTCTGGCGCACCCGCCAGACGTATGCTCAAGTGTCCGTCGGGCAGCATGACCAGGGCTTCGCTCAGACTGCGCTGCCCAAGAGCTTCCATAGGATACAGACGCGAAAACACCTGCTTGTAGGCAACGCGAGCAGGAAGCGGTTTAGAGGTAAGCTCAGTCCCGGTACTCATCGAAGAAAACTATAATGCGCTTCGATGTAGAGCGCAAGGTTAGTGTTGTCATCAAGCCTGGGAAGACAAAAATTCTACGGTGAATTAACGCCATAGAACGTTGTTACAATCAAGTAGTTTGGGCTGAAAGGTGAGCGGGTAAGGGGATTCGAACCCCTGACATGTTGCTTGGGAAGCAACCGTTCTACCCCTGAACTATACCCGCAAGTGTGGTTCATTATAGGCATTTGGGCGGGGGCCGTCAAGACTGATTGCCGCCAAAGCCGTAAAATATTCAGGGACGACGTGCGCTGCCGGGGATCGCTTTTAGAAGATGCGATCCCCGTGCGGACTTCTGGCCCTATGAACCTGTCGTTGGCGAACTCGTCGCCGTGCTGCTCTCGGCATCCGTAGCAGCGATGGTCGCCGCCGTGGTTGCTTCGGTGGCAGCCTGGCTGCTCTCAGGCGTTGGCTGCTCCGTGCTGGCCTCGGTTACTGCAAAGGTTGGAGCCTGGGTAGCGACAGGAGTTGCGGTCGGCGTACGGGTTGGGAAAGGTGTGCGCGTGGCCGTTGGCTTGGTACCTGGCTTCGGCGGCGCAAGGGCGTCCAGCCGTTTTGCGGCATCAGCGCCAAAATCATAGTTGTAGACCTGGTTCCAGTAGACGACCCACTCGTAATCCGGTATGGCTTCCTGGGGCTGCTGGAGCGCCTGCAACGACAGCCCTCGATAGTAATGGCCCATACCCGTGTCCGTTATGACGAGAGATTCAGTCAAGTCAGTGAAGGCAGCCTGATAGAAATTCCCCTGCTGGACTGAACTCAAATTAGCGTTGGCGACAGTGGATTGGTAGCGTGCAACACCATGATAGAGCTGCGCCCTGGCCTTATCATTTGCGTTGAGGGAGTTGATGAACTGGTCGGTCAGTAATGCGCTGGCGTCGTCGAATTTCTGCAAGCGAAGCAGTAATTCGGTCTGCGTCAATATCAGCGAACTATCCGTTGGATTGGCCTTCAGCAGCACGGTAGCATCCTCACTGGCCGCCGAGTAATTCTTCAAGGCCAGCGCTGCCTCGAGGCGTCCGCGCCGTGCGTCAGGCGTATCCTGGATGCTGAGGGCCTTATCAAAATCATCATAGGCATCCTGGTATCGGTTTTCGGTCAGGTACATC
>DATGFK010000231.1:0-5055 GCA_035309185.1 Aggregatilineales bacterium | reverse complement strand
ACCACATCTCCGCGCTGTGGCTCGGAGTAGAAATAGGCAAAACGGTTGATAATAACCAGTTGGCCGGTGTAAAAATTCGGTTGCATACTGGGGCCGATGACAACTGCCCGTGCTGTAGACAGGTTCACCAGGGTATAGACGACCACTACCAGCAAGACGGTTTCAAATAGGTCTCGGCGCAAACCACGACGAGAATCTAGCACCGGACGCTCAAGCGGCGCTTGCCGTTCGGAATCAACTTGTGTAGGAATCACCGTGCGGGTTGTCTCCTTGAGAGTACTCGACAATCAGGACGAGGTACCCAAACCGACAGGGAAATTCAAAGTAATGGGTGCTCCGCCTGGCATAGAAGGAGCGGATGCTGGAATTGTCGGGTAAACCGGGTGAGGAATCATCCCGAAGTCCTGCGGCGGCCAATAGCGTATCCAGGCCTCGCCAACGATTAAACTTCGCTGGATCGGGCCGAAGGCATGGCTATCGAAGCTGTTGCTTCGGTTATCGCCCAGGACGAAATATTCGTTTGCCTTAAGGTGCCAGGTGCCATCACAACCGGCGCGGCAAAAGTTTTGGATATACGGCTCATTGAGCTGGATGCCGTTGATGTAGACACGGCCCTCTTTGATCAGCACGGTTTCGTTGGGCAAGCCCATCACTCGTTTGATGAAGTCCTGCGTGACATCTTTGGGATCGTGCAGCACGATGACATCACCGCGTTGCGGGCCGCCGAAATAGTACGAAAAACGGTTGACAATTACCAGTTGTCCTGTGTAGAAATTCGGCTGCATACTCTGGCCTTCTACAACGGCGCGGGCCGTCGCGAGGTTTACCAGGGTATAGATTGTCACGACCAGGAGGGTAATTTCAATGGCATCACGCCACAGGCTGTGGCGTGAAACTAATCCCGGCCGGTGGCCGTTTTCGGTATAGGGGTCGGCTTGTGGGGCCGGCGGTTGCGCAGGCTGCGCTAGATAATCTTCCAATACTCACTCTCCCATTCTTGCTACCATCAATTGTAGCATGGGCAGTGGCGTAACTCTAGTCTGTACTCATCTGCTTCTCAGTACGCATGGCTCACGGCCGACGCAAGAACGTACGTGGTAAGCATCTTTAATAGCAATGCTTGACCGTTTATCCCAGACAACTGGTCTTTTGCGTCCTGTGCGATTTCGCCATTGCATCCCTTCAAGTCAGCCTGTATGATCAGCGGCAACCTTTAATCGAGGGCTAATTTCTCGGTACCTACGATGAAAGTTCACCTGACCAACCTCGGCTGTCGGCTAAACCAAGCTGAGATTGATAACCTGGCGCGGGATTTCCTCCAGCGAGGAGATGAAATCGTCGAGGCCAGCGCTAAGGCCGATCTCATGGTCGTCAACACGTGCGCGGTCACGCGGGAGGCGGAACGCAGCAGTCGCCAGGTTATCTATCGGCTGCATCGCGCCAATCTAGGGGCACAGATCGCGATCACAGGCTGTTACGCCAGCTTGAACACGGCTGAGGGCGCAGCTCTGCCCGGTGTGACACACGTTGTCGGCAATGATGTCAAAGACAACCTGGTCTCCATAGTGACCGGTCAGGCACTGGATAAAGTTGAAGTCTACGACGCCGAGCCGTTTGAGCGCGAAAAGCATCCTGGCATTCAGGGCCGCACACGAGCCTTTGTGAAGGTTCAAGATGGCTGTGATCGACATTGTAGTTTTTGCGTGACTCGGCTGGCGCGCGGCAAAGGCCGCAGCCGTGATCTGATCGAGATCGTACAGGAAGTGCAGAAACTGCACAGTGCTGGCTACCAGGAATGTGTTCTAACTGGCGTCCATCTCGGAAGTTACGGTCAAGACCTGGGCCACAGCACGGGGCTTTATGAACTAGTGAAAGCGCTCCTGAATGAGACCGACGTGCCGCGTATACGCCTGTCATCGCTCGAACCCTGGGGACTCGCGCCAGGATTCTTTCGTCTCTGGGACAGCCCGCGCCTGTGTCCCCATTTGCATTTGCCGCTGCAAAGTGGCTGTGATGCGACACTGCGGCGCATGATTCGCCGCACCAGCCAGCGTGAATTCCGCGCCGTCGTAGAATCGGCCCGAGAAGCGATCCCAGACGTGGCGATTGCCACTGACGTCATCGTAGGCTTTCCTGGAGAAACCGATGCCGAATTCGCCATCAGCCGAGACTTTATTGAAGCAATGGATTTTGCGGACATGCACGTCTTCCGCTTCAGTGTGCGACCCGGCACTGCTGCGGCCCGGCTGCTGAACCCGGTAAACGATTCGGTCAAACAATGGCGCAGCGATAAACTGCAGGAGTTGAGTCACGCGGCACATGATCGCTATGCGCGGCGCTTTGTAGGGATGTCACTGCCCGTGTTATGGGAAGGCGTGAGCGGTGCCACAGAACACGGCTTCGTCAATGCCGGATTTACGCCCAATCATCTACGTGTTCAATGCGTGTACGGAGATGTCCTTACCAACAATATTCTCCTGGCACACCTGCTACAGTACGACACCGAGCAGGCGATCATGCAGGGCGCGCTATGCTGAACCTGCGCATCAATCTGCCTTCGCAGAAAGGACAAATTCGTGGCGGACGATTGCGTTTTTTGTAAGATTATCCAGGGAGAGTTGCCTTCAAAGAAGGCTTTTGAAAACGACGAACTGGTGGCAATCCATGATATTAATGCCGCTGCACCGACACACATTCTGATCATTCCGCGCCAGCACATTGCCAGTCTCAACGATGCCACCGAAAAGGATACGCCCCTTTTGGGTCACATGTTGCAAACAGCGATCCACGTCGCCAGGGAACAGAAACTGGATGCGCGCGGCTACCGCCTGGTCGTCAACACGGGCCATGAGGCCGGTCAGGCGGTCGCTCACGTGCATTTGCATCTGCTCGGTGGACGCTACATGTCGTGGCCTCCGGGCTGAAGCTCGGCCATTGCATAACGGTACTCCAATGCCCCGTAAACTCACCACCCTAGAAGCCAGGCAAGTATAGTGCTTATGTGGGATGGTATCGCTACCAAGATATGACGCAGTTAGAGGTGTTGGATGACAGCCCCCAGGCGAGCAATGGCCTGCTGTACCTGGGTGATTTCAAGATCAAATAGACGATTCTACTCAAAGGACGAAAAATGAACCCCAAGGACAAGATGAACGAAGATCTCAAACAGGCGATGAAGTCTGGTGACACGGCCCGCAAAGATGCGCTACGGTTTATTCTGGCAGCCGTGAAACAGGCCGAAGTGGATTCGCGCAAACCCTTGGCTGAAGACCAATTCTATGCCCTTCTACAAACGGAAGCCAAGAAACGCCGCGACAGTGTTGCTGAACTGCGCAAGGCCGGTCGCAATGACATGGCTGATAAAGAGCAAGCCGAGGTAACGCTCATCGAATCGTATCTTCCAGAGCAGATGACACGCGAAGAGGTTGAAGCGGAAGCTAAGAAGGCAATCGCGGAGTCTGGCGCCACATTGGCAAAGGAAATGGGTAACGTCATGAAGGTTCTCATGCCGCGCGTTAAGGGCCGCGCAGATGGCAAATTGGTCAACGATGTCGTCAGGTCCCTGCTTGGTTAATTTCACCGGGAATGTGATACGATCGATGCTTAGGCGCTAATGCCCTGGAAGATTGATTAGGCAACTTTGTCCTCTATGACCAGATTGACTCAGACAACGGCAGGGCGCCGAGTAGCCCTTCTCATTCTCAGCGGAGCATTCGTTGCCACCGCCACCATCCTTGTCGCCTATAACGCCTTTGCACCCGTCGGCAGCGTAGAACTCGCGGTAGGACAAGTTGCTACAGCGGACATTATTGCCCCGCACAGCATCACTTACGACAGCGAGATGCTGACTTCTCAGGCCCGACAGAGCGCTGCCGATGCCATTCGTGAAATTTACGATCCGCCAAATCCGGCAGTGGCTCGGCAGCAATCGCAACTTGCCCGCCATGTCCTGGATTACATGGATAACGTAAGGCACGACTCATTTGCTACACCGGTTCAGCAAAAAGCCGATCTGACAGCCATCAGCGCGATCCCGGTGGATGTGGAACTGGCCGCGCAAATCCTGACACTCTCAGCCGACGCCTGGAAGGATGTAGATTCCGAGGTCATGACCACGCTTGACACGGTGATGCGTAACCCGGTGCGGGAAGATGGACTTCCAGAAATCTACGCCAGTCTTCCCAATGTCGTCGGTCTGACCGTTGACGAGGCGCGGACAGATCTAATCACGGGACTGGTCAAATCGTTCATCAAGCCCAACACATTTTACAACGACGAACGAACCAAAGAGGCCCGCAAGCAGGCCGCTGCGACGGTCCCAACCGAACAGCGGAGCTTCGCGCAGGGCCAAATCGTCGTTCGCGGCGGATCGATTGTTACCGAAGCGGATATGGAAGCACTGACTCAGCTCAAACTCGTCAATGCTCCTGACCGCCGTCTTCAAATGTTCTCGGGGGCCCTGCTGTTTGTCGTGATCTTGGGAGCGCTTGGCGCACTCTATTTGCGCCAGTTGCACATCGCATTATTTTACAACCTTAGTGTCATGATCCTCATTGGAGCGATGTTCCTGGTCTTCCTGGCCGGGGCGCGCATCCTGGAAACAGGCGCGGATTTCCAGTCCCACATCTACCCAGCAGCAGCTTTCTCGCTGATCGTTGTGGTACTGGCCGGGCCGGAGGCAGCTATTGTCCTGACGGCTGCGCTGGCCGCGACCATCGGCCTTATCACGGGTAATTCACTTGAATTTGCCCTGCTGGCGGCCTTCGGCGGCAGCGCGGGCGTGTTGAGCCTGTATCGCATTGAACGCCTGAACGCCTACTTCCGGGCGGGACTGGTGATCGGCGTCGTCAATGTTGGAATTGGTCTGCTCTCGGTGCTGCTCCAGGGGAATGTAGACCCTGCCCGTGTCGTGGTGTTTATCCTGGCTGGTGTACTCAACGGCATATTCTGTGCCGGGCTTGCCATCGTTGGCCTGTACCTGGTCAGCAGTGTGCTAAATATGCCGACGAGCGTCCGGTTGATCGAACTTTCCCAGCCGAATCAGCCGCTGTTGCA
>DATGFK010000230.1:0-2130 GCA_035309185.1 Aggregatilineales bacterium | reverse complement strand
CCAGGTCAATCACGTTCAGGTTCTCGCGACACTCGATCAGTTTCAACAAATCCTCGAAGGGCGCAAAGCGTTCCGTCTGAAATTTGAGATATTGATCAGGGTTCCACGGCATCTCGTTAACCTGCTTTCTGCATGAATGGCGCCAGACTCCGGCGCGCATGACCTATTCAGCACACTATAGGTCAGAACCATTCATTATTCAAACTGATAATTTCAATGCTATTTATAGATGATGACAATCAATCGAGGCAGAATCGATTTTTGATGACTGCAAAACGGCTTGTCATGACAATAGCAGTGATTCGCGAACAAACAGATTGAATCGGCATATAATAGGGGCCGTGGTGCGTACTGCGTCGTTCTTACAAGGAGAACATTATGTCTATGACTCCGCCTCGCGCAAACATGGCAATTGCCATTGACGGTGGGGGAACAAAAGGATTGCTGGTTGCCCAGGCTCTACTATCGCTTGAACAGGCATTCGGCGGCAAACCTTTGATTGAATCGCCCAATCTCAAGATCCTCACCGGCACTTCCACCGGGGCCGTTATTTCGGCCTGCGTTGCCATCGGGATGCGCATGGCAGACCTGGTAGCTTTGTATAAGGTCTTCAGCACGAAGGTCTTCCCGCCCCTGGTTCCCGCATGGCTTCCCGCACCAATCAAGCGGACAGCAATCGCAATGATCGGCTTGCTGCATCCCAGCCTGTTTTCGAGCGCGCCGCTCGTCAAACTGATGCGGGAGACCATCCAAAAATACACGGGCAATCCCGACCTGACGCTAGGTCAATTAAACACTCGCCTTCGCGTTGACCAGGCACTTGTCTTTACGACAGTCGATCTTGAGAATAGGCGCACGCACTTCCTCAAGTCTTATGGACAGACCGATGCCGACTGGAAGCTGTGGGAGGCGGTACTGGCCTCTTCTGCCGCGCCAGTTGATCTCCCAGTCTTGAAGCGTGGAGACGCCTTCTACGCAGATGGCGGAGCGGGCAGCTATGGAAACCCGGCATACGTGGCTGCACGCGAAGCCGTTGACTGGTTCAAATTTCCGCCTTCAGAAGTGAGCGTGTTCAGTTTTGGCACTGGCTGGGTGACCAGGACGGGGTTTGAGAAAAGTAATGGCCGCCCTGACCGCTGGCGTCTCCTATCCTGGGCGCTCAATATCCCGTACATTCTCATTGGCGACAACGCCCGAACGCAGTCGCTGGACGTGATAGACGATTACATCCAACCTTATCCGACGGGACAGGGCATGGACTTCCGTCGCTTTCAGGTTGGCCTCGAGCAAGATATCGATCCCTTTGCCCCAACCGACCAAACTAATGCACAGTTGATCAGCCTGGGCGATGAGATTGGGCAACGCATCCTGAATGACCAGCATGCGCTGAGCCAGCCTCCCAATCCCAAATTCGACCCTGAAGGGCTGCAACCCTTGTTGGCGCGCTATCGCCAGAGTATGGAAATCGGCAAGCCCGAAATGAACGCCCAAGCGAGCGGAGCGCAGAGTACAGCCGCAGGCAACCTGGAAAAGGTTACCCTGTAGCCAATTACGCAAAGCTAGCGGGCGTTTACTGCGATCCAGCCAAAAGAGGTATGATTGTCGCTTCAACGGCTGGCGCGAACCACCTGGAGGGTATGTGTCGGTTGATGCTTACGGCGTCCATGCAGGTTTTCTGTATATACGCTTTTACGCACTGATCATCGTCATCGGCATTATCGCCGGGGTATGGGTCGCCCTTCGGCGTGCGCGCGCTAAAGGGTTGGACGAAGAACACATCTGGGATGGCATGTTATGGGCCGTCATCCCCGGCGTGATCGGCGCACGGCTGTACCACGTCTTTACCGTAACTCCTGCCGATGCAATCGGAGGGCTTTCAACACAGTTTTACCTCCAAAACCCCCTGCAAATTTTGGCGATCTGGAATGGCGGGCTGGGCATTTACGGAGCTATTGTAGGGGCGGGGCTTGGCATCCTTGCCTATTGCTATCGTCAGAAGTTGCGCCTGTTGCCCTGGCTGGATGTCATCGCCCCGTGCGCGGCCCTGGGCCAGGCAATTGGACGCTGGGGTAACTTCGTGAACCGCGAGTTGTACGGGGCGCCGTCAAGCCTGCCCTGGGCGATCTACAT
>DATGFK010000229.1:0-4104 GCA_035309185.1 Aggregatilineales bacterium | reverse complement strand
CTACTGCGGGATCGGGCAGGCGTGTGGGATCAAGCTGAAGTTTGGGATAGCCTTCCATCCAGATTCGACAGGCACAATCGGCTACCTTCACCGATTGCCGCTTGCACAATTCAGCCCAAACCCAATGATCTTCTTCCGTGTAAGTGGGCATCCGGACGGTCGTTTCTCTGGCAACCATGCACTCACTCCTTAATAAGTTCCAAAAAAATCAACCCGATATTCTATATTATATTTCATTTGGGATGGGAGTGAAAAAAAACTGGTCATCGCTGACCAGTCCTTAACTATTCGAGATAAACGTTTGCCTGTTTAAGAAGCAGGCATCTCCGCCAGCACACGCGCTGCGACCTCTCGCCCGATGCGCACGGCGTAGTTCGTGCCGCGATCCCACGGATAAATCTGGCTCATGCTTGCCAGGTACAAGCCGTCAATCGGCGTGCGGAGGTCAGGAATGGCTTTAGAATGGTTCACAAAAGGAATCGGTTGCGCATAAGGCGCACGGAATACCCAGCGCTTGCGAATCCAGTCGGGAGTGAAGGACGGGTTGAAGGTTTTCAACGCGCCAATAAAGCGTTCCGCCAGTTCGTCATCGCTCAGTTTGAAATACTCGTGATCAGTCTGGACGTAATCGCCGCAGTACACCAGATGATCGCCCCCATAATGCGCGGCATCCATGTAATTCGTGTGTTCGACCAGCGCCAGGAAGGGGAATTCGCTGCGTGCTTTATCCGGGCTGCTGGCGGGCAGATTCAACCAGTAGGTGCCATCGGTCAGGAACTGCTGTTTAAGCGCCAGGATCAACACGACGGCGCCCATACTCCGCAGCGAACGCAATTTATCGGCGTACTCGCTGGACAGATCCGGAGCCAGTTTCAGTGTGACAGCAGGCGAACTGGTGCTGATGACGGCATCGAAGGCCACGGCCTCACCGCCAGCCGTGACCTGCAAGGCATTTCCCTCGCGCCGGATCGACTTCACGGGCGTGTCCAGGCAGATCGCCGCGCCTTGTGCCTGTACACGCTCGGCCAGGAGATCAAGAAAGCGTTGGAACCCGCCCTTGAACGTGCCCAGGCGTACCGTCCGTGTGTAAATGCGCGCCCAGAACCAGGCCATCGTCACGTCGGGATACAACTCGCCAAACTTGCCGATCAGCATGGGCTTCCACAGCGCTTCGTACGCCGCCTTGCCCATATACTTGATCAACCATTCCTCGGCGGTGTACTTTTCCATGGCCTGCCAGTTCTTGGTCAGGCGCAGGTACAGCCCGACCAGCCCGAAACGGATTTTCGGAATCCAGGGCAGGTTGGGGAACAGGAGCATCGAAACGGGATTG
Organism: Aggregatilineales bacterium; assembly: GCA_035309185.1. Classification (GTDB taxonomy): domain Bacteria; phylum Chloroflexota; class Anaerolineae; order Aggregatilineales; family UBA2796; genus DATGFK01. Next base: position 2,771 of record DATGFK010000229.1, on the reverse strand, counting down.
TCGAACAGGTAGGCTTTGCCGCGCGACCACATCGAAGTCTTGGGCCGGGGGAACAGCACTTCGTCTTGCAGGCCAAGTTCTTCGATCAGAGTCAGGATGTCTTGGTCGGACTGGAACCAGTGGTGATAGAACTTCTCCAGTTGCCATTCCCAATTATCATCACGGAAACCAGCGGCCAGCCCGCCCACGCGCGGACCCGCCTCAAAGATCGTGACCTGATGCCCGGCGCGGGTCAGGTCGTAAGCTGCAGCAAGGCCCGCAGCGCCCGCACCGATAATGGCAATTTTCTGCTTCATCCAGCCGCCGCTTCGCTTTCCGCCGGTACCAGGCGCTCATCCTCTTGCTGGCGCTCGGATTCCACAACGCGACTGGCCTCGCTAAATGAACGCCAGCCCAGACCCTCGCGGGCCAGATAATAGAAACCGAGTAGGGTGATGGGCAGCCACAGCGCCGCGTGCAGCACCAATGTATAGCTGGCAGCTATAGCCCCGTCTACACCGAAGCCCTTCAGTACCGCAATTCCCGGCCCGTCGAAGGTACCGACATAGCCTGGCGCGCCGGGCAAAGTCGTCGCCAGGTTGACCACAGCCGTCATCAGCATCAACACGAAAAAGCTGACGTGGAAGTTGAAGGCGTGCATCACGAACCAGTATTTGGTTGTCTCCGTCAGCCAGATGAAGCACGAGGAGACTAGCGTCATCGCCAGGTCGCGCGGACGGTGCAGGCTTTCCAGGCCGCTCATGAAATGGTCGGCCATAGTTAGGATAGGCTCCTGGAAACGGTGCGGAAGAAAGCGCTGGATGATCGCGCTGTAGACCCGTCGCGCCAACACAGGACGGGCAGCCATGAAGAGAAAAACCGCCAGCGCGCCGAAGAATGCAATCGTCCCGGCGATAACCATGTTCCGCAGCCAATCCTGCGCAATGTTGGCAAAAGGCAGTGCCACGAACACAAAGATCAGCATGACCAGGCCATCGAAGATGCGCTCAACAATGATCGTTGCCAGGCTTGCGGTGATCTTGACGTCCTCGTTGCGCTTCAACACGTAGGCGCGAATCACTTCACCCGCGCGGAACGGGTACACGTTGTTGCCCATGTATCCGATGACGACGATGGGGAAAAGTTTCGACAACGAAATCTGTTTGAGCGGACGCAAGAGATAGTGCCAGCGCCAGGTTCGCCCCCAAACGGCCAGGAAGTAGACGGCCACGCCTGGAATCAGCCACAGGTAATTCGCGTGGATAATGCCGTCCCAGACGTGGCTGAGGTCGAGTCCACTGAAGCCGATGTAAAGGCACACGGCACTGACCACGATTCCAATCAAAAGAAAGGCCAAACGCCTCATGAGATCAAACGCTCCGGTTAAGAGTAGACCGGTAGATTCTACCGTAGAGACCGATCATCACCAATACACGCCGATAGGGACATAGTCTCACGGAGTATTCATAATCATGAGTAGTAGGGTGGATTGCACGAAGAAAAGAGCCTGAATTTGGGTAAGACTGACCGTTCAAAACCGTCTATTGATCTGGTAGAATGACGTACGTAATGGAACAGGATTGTAAGCAATGATCAACACGAGTCACATGGCAACCACGGAAGAAATTCACACGGCGATTCTGCATTCGGGGGCAATGACCAGTCAAACCGGCGACGGCTTAGTTCACCACATTATTCGCCGTGGGACTGCATACGCTGACATGGAATGCGCTTCAGACGGGAGCTGCACGCTGCAAATCAAGATCGGCGAAGAGTTCCACAGCGCAGAGGGCAATAATGCTCGGAAGATGGCGCAGCTTTGGCAGAAATGGTGCGCGCATGGGCTGGCAGAAGCTGCCTGACCGTTGCCTGAACGGTAACTGACAGAAGAAAGCTGTATGGGCCAGGATCAACCTGGCCCATCGTGTTTCACCCTTCAGATCGCACTTCCAGCTCACTGACCAGTGTTAAAATCCGGCTTCAGCCAGGATGTCAATGGCTTCGCGGAGGCCGGTCGCGAGCGCAGGGTGTTCGGCTTCAAATAGCGACAGCGTTTTCTCCAACTGACCGCGTAATGTCTTTCGCTGAGGCGCGTCCGGTTTATCCAGGGTCTCGCGGATCGCTGCGGCAGCCGTATCCAGGTGCTTTTGCTTTTCCTTGTCCGGCAATTTCGTGGTGCTCAACTGGTCGTGGAGATTTTTAAGGGTGTCTTGGGTATTTTTCTCCATCTGGAGCCTCCTTGTGTAGACGCATCATGAGCCTATATCCATTCAAATTTTACGCCCATTATCGCTTTTTAGCACGTCCTGCCTCCGCTGCACACTTCGATACACGCCTCACAGTTTCAACCCTCACGGCGGGCAAAAAGCACAAGTTCCAGCCCCGAAAATTCGGCATTTCATTTATTTGCGTATTAAACGCATTGGTGGAATACTTGCCCTGTGCAGGGAACAGTTTACGACCCGACACAATCTTTATTCACACGTCAAGGAGAGTAACGTATGTCCAAGCGCTTTATGCTCCTCAGTTTAAGTACACTTATGCTAGCTTTGCTTGTGATGGCTGGAAGCGCCTCCAGCACTTCGGCCCAGGGCGCGGCAACACCAGCTCCCACGATGCTCGTGGCGACTGCCGTCAATCTGAAGGTGGGTCTCATCACCGACGTCGGTGGCATTGACGACCGCTCCTTCAATGCCAGCGCCTGGAAAGGTGTTCAGCAGGCGACACAGGATTACGGCGTTCAGAGCAAATATCTACAATCCAAGCAGCAGACGGATTACGAGAAGAACCTG
>DATGFK010000228.1:0-3128 GCA_035309185.1 Aggregatilineales bacterium | reverse complement strand
AGGAATCGGGCCTGATCAACGCCACATCGCTGCTCAACGTGATCCCGCGCCTGCCGCGACCACTGGCCGACTTCACCGGCATCCATCCCACCGTAGAAACCCTGGCTGCCCAGGCTCTGCTGGCGGCGGTGTATATCTTTGGCGCTGTGGCGATGTGGATCAAGGGGCGTCGGCACAAGCAAGGGCCAGCCATTGTCAATTTACCGGGTAAGCTGCCCGATCATAAAGTGGCGTGAGCGGTAAGCTCCGCTTTGGCGTGGATGTCGGCGGCACGTTTACCAAAGCCGTCGCCATCGAGACCAACCCGTACAGCCTCGTCGCACAGGCGCTTGTCCCGACCACCCACAACGCCCCTGAGGGCGTGGCGCGCGGCGTCGTCGAGGTGCTGACGGCGCTCCTGCAACAACCGGGCGTCTCGGCGGATCGCGTATCGCTGGTTGCGCACAGCACGACTCAGGCAGTGAATGCCCTGCTGGAAGGCGACACGGCCTACGTCGGGATCATCGGCATGGGCAAGGGCCGCGACGCAGCCGATTCGGCGCGCTATACACGCATTGGCAATATTCCGCTTGCGCCCGGCAAACAACTCCAGACCACGCACGCCTTCATTGATACGAGCGACGGTCTGACGAGCGATGCAGCGGCCAACGCCGTGGATTTCCTGGCCGCGCAGGGCGCGCAAACCATTGTCGCCAGCGAAGCGTTCAGCGTGGACGACCCCACGCACGAAAACCTGATCCTGGATTCTGCTGTCACGCGCGGACTGCCCGCCGTGGGCGGCCATCAGTTGACCGGCGTGTATGGCCTTGAAATCCGCACCCTGACGGCGGCCATCAACGCCAGCCTGCTGCCCCGAATGCTGCAAACGGCTGAACTGGTCGAACGCAGTTTGCAGGAGGCTGGTATCCAGGCCCCGCTCATGGTCATGCGCGGCGATGGCGGCCTGACCGATCTCGCCACACTGCGCCAGCGCCCGATCCTGACCCTGCTGTCCGGGCCGTCAGCGAGCCTGGCCGGGGCGCTGCTATCCGGTGGCGTGGCCGACGGCGTATTCCTGGAAGTGGGCGGCACGAGCAGCAACCTGGGCATCATTCGCGGCGGACAGCCCGAACTGGCCTACGTCCGCGTCATGGATCACCCGACCTGTATACGATCCCTGGACGTCCGTGTGCAGGGCATCGCGGGCGGTTCGATGGCGCGCCTCAATGGGCGCAAAATCGCCGATATTGGGCCGCGTTCCGCGCACATTGCCGACCTGGATTACATCAGCCTGAGTGGCAGCGTCGAGGGCGATCTGAGCCTTGAACTGATTGCGCCCCGGCCCGGCGATCCGGCAGATTATGCTATCGTCCACGCGGCGGACGGGCGGCAGTGGGCGCTGACCCTGACCTGCGCGGCCAACGCTCTTGGACTCGTGCCGGAAGGGTCTTATGCTTACGGATCGCAGCAGACGGCCATGAAGGGATTCGCGGCCCTGGGCAAAACGATGGGCTGTTCTGCCGAAGAGGCCGCACGGCGAATGTTAGATATGGCCGCGAGGCAGGTTGGCGATGCAGTCGAAGCGCTAGCCGGTGAATATCGCCTGCGCAAACGTTCCTATCAACTGATTGGCGGCGGCGGCGGAGCCGGAGCATTGATCCCGGCAGTGGCGCAGCGCCTGGGCGTGTCGTACCGGCTGGTCGAACACGCGCCGATCATCTCGTCGCTGGGCGACGCCCTGGCGAGTATCCGCGAGGAAGTGGAACGGGCCATCGCCGACGGAATCTCCACCGAAGCCCTGGCCCGTCAGGCGCAAGATGCGGCAGTGCGGGCGGGCGCGGAACCTGACAGCGTACAGGTAGTCATCGAGCGCGACGAGGATCGCGGGACGCTGCGGGCGGTTGCCACCGGCCACGTGGCCCTGGCGGCGCCGGTCACTGCGGCAGAAGTCAGCGAGGGGCAGGCCCGCGCCATTGCCGTGCAATCCGCACATCGGGATGACCTGAACCTGCTGGCCTCTCCCGACGGCTTCTGGGTCTATCAGGCCCCGGCCAAACTTTTGAAGCGACCTGAAACACTGGTCATGGATCGGCGGGGAATCTTGCGATTGGTAGTCAGCGGCGGGCAGGTCATCAGCGGATCGGCCTCGGCAGTCCGGGCAGCGTTGGACAAGCTGCTCGGCAACAAGCGCGATTTCCTGGGCGCTATCCCTTCTGTGCGCCTGATCGCGGGTGGTCGCTTGCTTGACCTCATGGATCAGGCGGGCAGTGAAGGAATTCTGGCGGTGGCTAATCGCATGTTGGCTCAGACGGAGCCGGATGCTATAGTAGTGGCAATCCTCGAAAGGTAGGTGTGGCTTATGGCTGTTTACCGACCCGCGAGAAAATTCGTTCCCCATCCAGCAATTCTTGTCCTGATCATCCTGGCTGTGCTTGCGGTCATTATTCTGTTGTTGGTCAACACCAAACCAGCCCTTGCGCCAGAAAACCCCTTAAACGTCGCCCGTCCTAATGCCCTCGACGCGGCCAATGGCCTGGACGTGTTCAACGTCGAATACCCGAAGGTGCTGCAAGGGCAGACCTCTGGCGCGGGGCCAGCGCTGTCACGGGCAGAGACGGCCTGGAAGGCGGCTGAACCCGCCTTCAAGACGCTTGACCCTGACGGCACGGCGCAGCTTGACGCCGATTTCGCGACACTGGATGCCAAAGTCCAGGCCAAAGCGCCCGCCGACGAAGTCACGACACTTTCCGACAGCATCCGTCAGCGCTTACTCGCGCTCGGCAACGCGCAGGGCGCTGCGACGGAAGCAGGTACGCAGAACGCACAGTAGTTGATAGATTGGCTTAGGTTTTGCTGCTTCTGCCCACGCGCCAGGATTTCCTCATGTATAATTGAGCTAACCGTGGACGTGGTCAGTATTGGCATATCTTTATGAATCTACCGACGATAGATGAATCACTCAAATTCGATTATCCAGCAACGCGCGTGGGAAATTCACTGCTCGTTCATACAGATTGCTTTGAGTGGCTGGCACGTATCCCTGAAGGCAGTTTCCACGCGATTGTCACTGATCCCCCCTATGGGGTCAAAGAGTACGATCAAGATCAGATTGAAAAGCGGTCAAACGGTAAGGGCGGTGTCTGGCGCAT
>DATGFK010000227.1:0-11013 GCA_035309185.1 Aggregatilineales bacterium | reverse complement strand
GGCCGTTATCGCGTTGTCAATATGGGTGAATGGTCAGCGAACGCCTTTCGCCAATACCAACTGCTGCAAACTATTGACCTGAAGCGAGACGACATCGTCATTTTCTATGATGGGGCCGTAGACGCTGGCAGCGTCTACACTGTCGCAGTCAATCGCCGCCGCCAGACCTTCCCGGACAGCCTGTGCGCCAACCTGCCTGATGCACTGCAAATATCTGTGATGTGGGCTATGTGCTCCGCTGTTGACGGCAGCGTCCCTGCCGAGATCGCTGACTCTGCACAATTACGCATGTCGCTGGCACAAGTAGCCACGCAATACCGGGATTCTATCCTGATGGCCGCGAGCTATACCCACCATTCCAGGGCCACGTTTTATCATTTTCTACAGCCAACGATCTGGTCAATGCCTCTTTCTCCAGCAGAGCAGGAAATGACCAGCCATCCTTACGTTGTTCAGCCTCAAATGGACACAGTTTTAAGCAATGCCTGGCCCATGCTACAGCATGTACTGGCGCACCTCCAGAACGTGACCACTTTAGACCTAACACACGTTCTTGACGCGGCGCGTTCCGCTGGTGTGCCGCTGTACCTGGACTGCTGCCACGTGACCGAACGCGGTAATGCTATAATCGCGAGGTCAATCTTTGATGACATCACAACGTTCTGATAGCCTATCTTGGCATAATGCCCATCGCCACACGGGCGCTGGAATCTTCGACTGCTGGCGAATTTTCGGGAAACAGGTCAACCCAGCGCGTATCGAAGCTCAATTGGTTCACGTCTTCGGGCTTTACGCCGCGATTATTCATCGGCAAAGCCGAGGTTTGGTAAAGCGCCGGGCTACCGCCGATTTCGGAAGTGAAAACAATGAACGGCGCATTGCAGCGCCAGGTCGGGGAATAATCCGGTACGTCGTTATCCGTAACACGTCGCGTCTTGCCCGTGCTGAGCTGATAGACATAGATATCGCCACTGCCTGTAATGCTGGACTGGTAAGCGATCAATGAGCTATCTGCCGACCACACCTGATTGAGAGCGTTGCCGTTTGCGTCCGAAATGGCTGTGACTTTGCTGCCATCGCTGTTCATGACCATGATGACGCCGTTGTTGCCGTTCCCTCCCCGAAAGGATCGGAACGCGATCATTTTCCCATCGGGTGAAAAAGCAGGGTTCATGTCGTTGGCAGTGCCGTCGCTCAGTGTTTTGCTGCTGAGGCCTGCCAGGGTCAGTTCCGTGATCTGCCATTTCCCGCTGCTGTCACTCTGGTAAAGCAGCTTGCTGGAATCGCTTGACCAGTACGGGTTGGTACTGCTGGCGGAATCCTGAGTGAGAGCCGTTTCAGTTCCGGTAGTCACGTCAAAGGCGAACAAATTCCGTGTGCCAGTACGGGTGCTGACAAAGGTAATCGTCTTACCATCGGGCGACCACATCGGCGTCAGATTTGCGGCAGTGGTCGCGTAGGTCACGCGCTGCTGTATTGTGCCGTCTATACTGCCAACGTAAATTTCCCAGTTCCCGGTGCGGTTGCTGGCAAAAGCCACCCATTGGTTGTCTGGAGAGCGGCTTGGCGACATATCCACGACGCCTTTGCCTTTGCCCTTGGAGATGTTGTTATCGGCTTTTGGTTTATCTGGAAGTTCGCCAAAGCGGAAGATACCCCAATTGCCGCCCTGGTTCGTATGGTACAAGAGCCAATCTACACAGGTTGACGTCGGAATAACTTTGATCGGTTGCCAGGGTTTGCGTGGTGGGGGTGCAACCGTATCGGCTGGGCAATTGGTCAAATCTAATATGGGAAATGTCGTTGACGAATCGCTCTGGCCGACACTACCGCACACGTTAACGCTCGCTGAAAGTTTTGAGAGAGAAACTCCGCTCTGGGCTGCCACAGTTAAATTGGTTTGGGCGGATAATCCCGACCAAAGCAGCGTAGCGCACGCGATGATGACTGACAAGCGGAGTTTGTTCATGAATCCCCCATGTGTTGGTGCTGTGGCAAAGTGCATGTATCTCCGAATTGTGCAACAGGCCGAAGTCAAGTATAGTACGCTTTAGTCAATTCAGCCGTTACGCTACCCTAACAATTTTCCATTATTTCCCGATATGTGCATTTTGCATGTCAATTCATCGAGTTTCATCGGGCTGTCCCTATTTTTATTCAGACGACACTTTATTCGCGAGTCGGACGACCAATATCTTGGTAGGAAGCAATTATCGTTGAAATGCGGGGACGATGATTGAGATTTTGCCTGTTTCAAGAGTCATTGATCTAAGGAGAGTAAACTATGCAGGGCAATCGAAGTCGTATCTACGTTGCAGCGGGGATCATTGTGGTCCTCATTGCCGCCGTTGTCATCATCGGCGCTAATGGCAATCTGTTCGGTACCGCCGTCAGCCAGGAGGGTAAGGGCGGCGGCAGTAATGGACAGGGCACGGGCCAATCGAACGGAAAAAGCGGCGGCAGCACGGGCAGCCAGGGGAGCAACGGAAGTTCTAGTGGCAGCTCAAATGGCAGTAGCAGCAGCAATAGTAACGGTAGCGCCAATGGAAGTGCGAATGGCAACGGAAATGGCAACGCCAATGGCAATGCTAACGGTAACGCCAATGGAAATGCTAACGGCAACGCCAACGGAAATGCTAACGGCAACGCCAACGGAAATGGGAACGGTAACGGTGGCGCTGGCAAGATCACGATCTGCCACCTGCCTCCCGGCAATCCTGCCAACGGCCAAACCATTACCATCAGCGTGAATGCCTGGAAGACCGGCGACCCATCGGGTGGCGGCCACTATCCCGGCGGCCACGGTGGCGACTACGCAGGCCCGTGCCTGCCCGGAAATGGTGGGACGCCTGCACCTACCCCCAGCGGCACCGAACCGCCTGGTCATAAAGTCATCATTTGCCACATCCCACCCGGAAATCCGGCCAATGCCCACACGATTGACGTGGACGAGCACGCGGTTCCGGCTCACATGGCGCATGGCGACACGATGGGGCCTTGCCCGACGAGTACCACACCGGCCACGCCTGCCCCAACGCAGTCTGGCACGAAGCCAGTCAATACCTGTGGTGTACTGCAACCCGACGGTTCGCTTGACCTGAGCGGTTGCGGGCCAGACACCAATCCTCCTCCCGCCCGACCAGTCTTCGAGACTATCCAGCCCGGCCCACAAGCGGTCTGCGTGGATTGGGTGCTGTACCACAGCAATCAACCTGGCCCCTGGAACGTGTTCCGTCTGGGCAGCGACAAGCAGACAGTGGACGTGTCCAACGGAACGGGCACCGGGGTTACGGATATGTCGCCCAGCCGTTCGCCGGATGGCAAGTATGTCGCCTTCACGACCAACCGCGATGGCAACTGGGAAATCTACCTCGCCGCCTCGGATGGCTCCATGTCCGAGCGCCTGACCTTCACCACGACAGCCGCGAACCTGGCCCCCATGTGGTCGCCGGACGGCACGAAAGTCGTGTTTGAAAGCACCCGCAGCGGTTCGCGCGACCTATTCATGGTGGACGTGACCAATGGCGACGAAACGCGCCTGACCAACGACCCGGCCAACGAAGTGAACCCATTCTGGTCAGACGATTCCAGCAAGCTGCTGTACCAGAGCGACAAGAGCGGCCTGTGGCAGATCTACCAGTTTGACGTAGCCAGCAGCAAGACTACGACTCTGAGTGACGGCAAAGGCAACGATCAAAATCCGCAGTACTCGCCGGATGGCAAGATGATTGCTTTCCGCTCCTACCGCGATGGCAATAGCGTGATCTATACGGTGAACGCCGACGGCACGGGCCTCAAGCAGGTCAGTGATCCGAAGGGCAATGCCGCCAATCAATCCTGGTCACCCGACAGTAAGCTGCTGGCTTATCAGTCGGATCTGAACAGCGGCCTGAACGTGTATGCATACGAATTTGCGTCGGGCAAGACCCGCGTGGTGACCGGCAACAACGCCAAGAACTACGCTCCCACCTGGCGCTGCAACGGCGACACGCTGGTCTTCACGTCTGAACAGGGCAAAAAGCCAGACATCTTCCAGACGGCTGCTCTTCCGATTGATGCGGCACCCGCAACCGCCGATCAACTCACGCAGTTGACGAGCGGGCAGGCGACCAACCGCTACCCGGAGAATACACCGCCTGTGGAAGACGCCAGCAATCGCGGCAACACGGCCAACCCCAGCAAGAGCTGACGCCTACAACCATCTCGTTTTCGTTAAATTGTAAGTCATTCGGGCCGATCCCACGAGGATCGGCCCGAATTTTGTTTCTGCACTATTCTAGCAGCGTCAACACCCCAAGCCGCGCCACGCGCCCATCAATAGCCCCCGTTTGCAACAATTCCTACTATTCGATTAGGATAGTACAGTACACATCGCACCTGAACTAAAGACTCGATTCACGAATGGCAATCAAGACAGTTCTGTCCAACTTGTACGCAACGCAACAGAAGCTGAACCAGGCTGAGACTTCACGTGAAGTAGCGAAAGCGCTGCGTGATGTCGTGTCCAATGCCGTGGCAGGTTCAACCGTCGAGATCATGCTTGGCTCGCAATCGCCAACCGGGGAATTCGCGTCGTTGGCCCTTGACGCCCTGAAGGAACACCAACCACGGCTGGGTCTGAAAGGGAATCATCTGGCGGCGCCGCTGGTTGTGGCTTCACAGGTTTTCGGCTTGATGAGCGTAGAAGGTCAACGCCCCTTTAGCGAACTAGAGCAGGCATTTATTCTCGCCCAAGCACAACTGGCGGCCATTCAACTTGAGCGACTGTCGTGGCCCGCCAGTCCGGAAGTTTTCCGAGAGCTGGTCGAGAATGCCAATGTCGCCATTGACGTAGCCGAGCCGACGGGCATGATTACGTACGCCAATCGGGCAGCCGCTGAACTGTACGGATATTCCACGCCAGGGGAGTTGATTGGGAAGAACGTATCGGACCAATATCCGCCTGGGGACGAAGAGATCATTCGTACTGCACTCGCAGACGGTAGACCGCCAGAGGCCGGATGGGCGGGGGAAGTGCGCGTCTACGACAGGAACCGTCGCATATTTCCCATTGAATTGGCCCTGTTCGGGGTTCACGATTCCCGCTACCGGTCACCGAGCTTTGGCGCTATTCTTCAGGATGTCAGCGAATACCATCGCCTGTTTGATGCGCTTGAAGAAAAAACGCGCGGATTGGAATCGGTCAATCGTGTTGGGGCGTTGTTATCAACGTCCCTGGATCGCAAGCGCGTGTTGTCGCTAGCTTCCGAGCAGCTTGTGCTGCTGATGAACGTGGATCATTGTAGTATCGTGATCATTGACGAAACCGGAGAAAGCGCTCACGTAGAGGCGGAATATCCACGAACTGTTCTGGCGGATACGATCATTTCGTTGCATGACAATCCACTGCTGGACGTTGACGCGCCTGACGATGTGTTCATCTCTTCCGACGTAGCGCACGATGCGCGGCTCGAATCGCGCTGGGACGCGCTGGTCGCCCGCGGCGTGAAATCAATTATGACGGTGCGGCTGGAAGCCAAAGGGCAAATTATCGGCAATATTGGTCTGGATTGTATCGAAGATTACCGCGAATTTACGGAAGAAGAAATTGAAACTTGCAGGACACTGGCAAACCAGATCGCCCTGGCCGTGGAGAACTCTGACCTGTACTCGCAAGCACTGTCCGCAAACCGGCTTAAGAGCGAATTCATGACCACCGTCAGCCATGAATTGCGCACACCGCTCAATGCGATACTGGGCTATACGGAAATGGTGCTTTCGGGGACTTATGGGCATCTCACGGATAAACAGCAGGATCGCCTGCATCGCGTGTATCAAAATGCGCAAGACCTGTTAACGCTCATTGACGACGTACTTGACCTCTCCCGCATCGAATCGGGCAAGTTGACACTGGTGCTGGAGGAGCAGGACATCAGTCCACTGATCCTGGCGGCAGTAGGACATATTTCACCGCAAGCAGAAATGAAACGCCTGAAAGTAAACGTGGCCTTGTCTCAGAAATCACCGCTTGTCCCTGCCGATAGTATGCGCTTGCGCCAGATCATGCTCAATCTCTTGAGTAATGCGGTCAAATTTACGCGCGAGGGAACAATTAGCATCCGCACAGAGGAACTCACCGTTCAGGATGGCCGATGCCTGGAACGCGCGTTGAATGACGTGGAGCTTGCCGATGGGCGCTGGTACGCCATCGCGGTTGAAGATACCGGCATCGGCATCTCCAGGGAAAACTTCGACATTATATTTGATGCGTTTCGCCAAGTAGATGGTTCGACAGTACGCGAATATGAAGGAACGGGCCTGGGGCTGGCGATCACGAAGCAGCTTGTTGAATTACATGGCGGCAAGCTGTGGGTCGAAAGCGCCATTGGTCGTGGATCAAAATTCACCTTTGCTTTACCGATTGTGAACTGAGGCCTTTCGTCCTCTCCTCAATGCGATTACTGCCGCACCCGCCCCAATGCCGACGATCACGACGAGCAGGATCAGGCTTGTGGCAGTGCCCGCACCGCTAACACTGATCTGTGGGACTGGCACCGGTGTCAGCGTCGGAATCTCCGGCTTGCCGAGGAAATAAACCAGCCTATCGCCAGCCTTCAAACCACTTTTAAGTGTGTATTGGGTATAGGTGCGGGTTGCATTGAGTGAATTGTTGGCGGAGCGCTCGAATATGCCGGTGCCTGTCGGGGTAGCATCCAATCGAACGTTGCTGATTCCCACGTTGGCGTCATCGGGGATCAATACCTCCAGCGTGTTGGTTTTGTTCGGATAGTCCTGGTCAATGGGGGTTCCAGGCGCATACGGTAAACTGTAAGAAAACACGACCTGATGTTCCTGTCCAGGAATCAGCGCTTCAGTGTCCTGAACGATAGGCGAGTTGATGTCGCCGCCTATTGTAAAGACTCCAGGGCGGTTAAAGGCGATGGCTTGCGCCCCAATGGGCAAGGGAATTTGCACCGAAACCGGTTTCCCGTCGGCGGTCTTGCTTGTCGAAAGATATAGGCGGTCACCGGTATTCTTATAATCGTAAGTTGCCAGAACCTGAACGGTATTGGGGATACTAAAGTCCAGGATATGTTGAACCAGGAGCAGCGAGATATTACTGACGTCGTTTGTCGTTCCATACAGGGTAAGTTGAACTGGCAGCTTGTCCTGACCATTCTGCAACTGAAGCGGAACACTACCTTGAAGTGTCCCCTGAAACGTGGTGGTCACGAGCGCAATATCGCCTGCAAAGGCGATGACGTTGTCAAAGCTAAAGGTCGCATCACCGCCCACGGCACTATCCCGTTTCACCGATTCCGAAGTGATGCCCTTAGAATCCTGATGTACCACATGAAGTGTGACCTGCAAACCTGCGGGAACCGATAACCCAGCCGTACCGCTGGCGACGTTTCCGCTGACAGTGAGGGTGAGGGGTTCGCTCGAAAAAGTCGGGCTGGGAACGGGAGTCGCGTCGGCACTGACAGGCCCGGCCAACGTTCCCGAAAAAGCGGCTAAAGCTGCCGATAGGAGCATTCTCTTCAAGATGGTGTATCGTCGTAAGGAGGTCATGAAATCGCCTACTCTTGTGGGGAGCTGCGCAAAATTGCCTCTATTCTAAGCTGCAAATCGGCTGGTTCGATGGCCGCCAGGATGCGCTGGGTAATATCACCCTTCTGGTTGACAATCACCGTTGTCGGTAGCCCTTGAACCGCATAAGCGTCCACGATGCCAGCATCATCCGGCCCGGCTGGATAGGCGATGCCATATTGCTTGATGAAAGCCTGCGCATCCTGGGTTCGATCCGCCTGGTCTATACCCAGGAAGATTACATCCTGGTCGCGCAACTTCTCCCACAAGGCCTGAAGTTGTGGCGCTTCGGCGTGACATGGCCCACACCAGGTTGCCCAAAAGTTAATGACCACAACCTTCCCGCGTAGCGAACTGAGGGCGTAGGATGCGCCCTCGTAGGTATGCAGCGTAAAATCGGGGGCGGTAAGATCGGGTGGCACACGGGCGTCGAGCAGACCCCAGACCCACAGCACGACGCCGATGATCAACGCGATCAGGACAACTCGCCAGAAAGGAACACGGCGTGGCCGCGCAGACGATTCGTCTGGCAGGGAGGATTGCTCCGTCATGGAATCAAAGCCTGCGTGAATCGCACGTTTGGCCGAAGATCACCTTTATTGCTGCTGGGCGCTTGCCTGGTTGGGCAGATCGCTGGCATATTTTGATGGGCACTTCAAAAGTAATTCGTCAGCAGTAAAGACGCCGTCGGAACCCACTTTGCCGGTCACAATGGCCTGTGCCTCATCCTTGAGGAGATCAGGCATCGGCTGGTTGGGAACGACCACGTCAATATGGCGGGCATTGGGATCTATGACGGCAAGGTGCAGGGCACTAGCCAACCCGCCTTCGCGCTCAATTTCGGCGTTGTCATCAGTGATATTCGCCAAAGTGAAGTAGATGGACTTGGTATCTGGGTCAAATTTGATGGTGCTGCCGATGACTGCGCCGGTCATCTTGACCGTCTTGCCTGCCAGATCGGGCCGCGCGGCGACTTCATTTACCGTGATGAAGAAGCGCGCGCTGCTCGCAGTTCCGGTCAATACCAGGAATCCAATCGCGCCCATCAGTATCGCGCCAACGATTATAAATTTTACACGCTTGGCCGCAGGCTTAGACACTGTGCTGCGAGGTTTTTCCCACGCTAATTCAGCCATTGAAGACTTACTCCTTACCCAATGTTGTTAATTGTACCGATCCACACTATTTCTAGCACTACTTTCACCCCTATAGTTTCCATTGTACGTACAGTTGCACAGATGGGGACTAAGAATCATGTGACAAGTTTACGTGGCGCGAAGCAGTACATGATTGTTTTACAGCGAATTTACAAATTTGAGGTAGAAGTTATTGAAAATGTGCCAATTGGCGCGCAGTTTGAGGGAATATGTCATGAAACGTCCTTTGCTCCTGTTTTTCTCTGTTATGATGTGTACGCTGAGCCTGTTTCTGGCTGTTTTACCTGCTGTATCAGTCAACGCGCAAGCGCCCGCTCCTTCCCCAACAGCCTACATTACGACGCTGACTGGCGTTAACCGGGCACTGGTATTGCGCGTGCGTGAAAGTCCGAGCCTGCGCGGCGCTCGCCTTTTCACCCTCCAACGAGGCCAGATCATCACCATCCTGGGGATCAGCACAAATCACCGCTGGTTCAAAATCAAGACGAAAGACGGCAAAGTCGGCTGGGTCTATCGTTTCTTTATCCGTCTGGCGGGTGGGCACATCAGCAACCTGGCAACGCTGCAGTAGCCCAGGAGTTAGTGGCGGCCCACAACAACTGAATTGGCACAAAAGTTACAGCGTTCCAGACCCACACCGCCTAGACTCTGAAGCAGGCTGTTTGTATAGGTTGGAGTGCTGAATGGCTGCTTTCTGGTTTATCACAGCACCCTTGCCCGGTCACCTGGATTGGGGCGGGATGCTTAAAACGGCCCTCGCGCTTCGAGACGCCGGTCATCGCGTGGCATGGGTATCGCAACCGCCCATTGCTCCACTGTTGGAGGCGACAGGTATCCCATTCCTGGCTGTCGAGGAAACAGGCTGGTTATGGCCCCCGCCGCCACTGCCCGATCCTCGTTCGCTGAAACCCGCCGATGCGGTTTTTCTGCGCTACCGACGCGCATTGGATACCTGGCTGAGCGAAGACCTGATCCCACCTGCCGTGGATGCAATCCTGGCATTAGCACAGCAACATGGCAAGCCGGACATCATCGTCGCTGACCCGTTCCTGAGCGCCGCTGCATTTGCTGCCGAAGCGCTTGATGTGCCGATGATCGTGGCCGGTTGGCCTGCCGGGCAGCCTCTCGACGAAAACAACATGCTGGCAGTCCAGTCCGACCTCAGCCACATCAGCAAGGAACGGATCGCGCACATCAATCAACGGCTTGGCTTGCACGCCGCCAATTTTTCCACTGGAGCCGCGCCTTCGGTTCAGAGTCCCTATTTGCATGTGAGCTACTTTAGCCGGGCTTGGCATCAGGCCGATCCCAACTTCCTGCCCCAAACTCGCTTTGTCGGGGGCGCCCCTTCTAGCCCTACGACGCCAGTACCAGAGTGGCTGACGGCGATTCCCGATAGTACCCCGCTGGCACTCATTACCCTGGGCAGCACCTTTACAGGCGATCTCGGCTTTTTTAGCTGGGCGGCGCAAGCGTCAGTTCGCCTGGGACTCCTTCCCATCGTCGTATTGGGGCGTAATCCAATCGCGTCGGAAGAAAAAGCGGCGCTCAAGGCCGCATTACCGCCGGGAACGCGGCTGCTGACGTGGCTCGATTACGATCATGTCTTTCCGCGCCTCAAGCTCATCATACATCATGGCGGGATGGGGACAACCCATCGCGCGCTGATCCAGGGCATTCCACAGGTCTGCGTTCCTCACGCTGCGGATCAGCGCGGGCAAGCCCGCCGCGTTGCCCAGGCTAAAGTCGGCCTGAACCTGACAGCTCACGACGTAAAAAATGGACAATTGCTTCCGGCTATTCGGGCCGTGATCAGCGATTCCCGTGTTTTTGCGGCGGCCCAACAGTGGGCCTCGAATCTTGCATCTCTGGGCGGCCCAGCCAGGGCAGCCGAACTCATGATCCAGGTCGCGGAGGGTATCCTTACGCCCTATCCGGCGGAACAGCGCAGCCTGCCACAAAATTGACTTGTGACCTATTTCTCTGCAACCAGAATCAACTGCCAGAGCGAGAAGCTGATCGCGCCGCCCGGCGCAAAATCGGGTTCCAGGAAATCCACAATGGCTTTGGGAGCCTGATTAAGCATCACGTGCAGCCGCAAGATAGTATTTTCGTCGTTGTTCTGCATTTGAGTCCACCAGCCGAAGTCAAGGCGCGTTCGCGAAACCTCACTGTGCCTGATGCGCAGCCCGGCATCGCGGAAGAACTTTTCCCAATCTTCCTGGCTGTGTTCCCACACGTGGCTGGGATCGCGCAGTTTTTCGAAGGCGTTGGCGTAGCGTGCGGC
>DATGFK010000226.1:0-2346 GCA_035309185.1 Aggregatilineales bacterium | reverse complement strand
CGTTCGACGGGAGAAATGGCGCCGTCGGCTGTCCCGCGTTCGGCGGAAGCGATGAGCCATGCGAACGCGCAGCCTCAAGCATCTCGCACGCAAACAGCGGGAAAGCTCAAGAGTGCCACGGGAGAGACACCACTGCGCCTGGGAGGGACTTTCTCAATGATTGCATCCGCCCTGGAGCAGCGGGAAAAAGACTTACAAAAGAAGCAGCAGGAAGGCGCACAGGCATCGCTTGACCTGAGTGAACTCACAGCGCAAGAACAAGCCGTCATGAAGTTTTTGATGCAGGATCAGGTAGCCTCGAACCAGGGTATCAGTCTTGACATGCTTCAGGCCAAGTTAACAGATGTTCCGGATGTCGCCAGGCTAATTGCTGACCTGGACAAGAACAACTGGCTGATAACAATGGGTATTGCCCCCAAGGTGCGCTACAAAGCCAACCTGAATCGCAAACGTGGAAAAGTTCTCCAGCCGAAGGTATGAGGGTATGCTTGTGGATTCCGCAAACGTAAATGTCACTGCACCGGACATCGTTGGGCAACTCAAACAGGCAACGCTGTTCAAACCGGTCACTGAGAGCGACCTGGAGGCACTGGTTGCACTGATGGTAAACAAGGCTGTCCCTGCTGGCGAAACGCTTTTCAACAAAGGCGACCAGGGCGACTCCATGTACATTATCCTGGCGGGTAAAGTTCATATCTTCACCACCGATAACCAGGGATCGCAACTGACGCTTACCCACTATGGGCCGGGCCACGTATTTGGCGATTTTACGCTGCTGGATGAGCAGCCGCGTTCGGCTTCGGCGGTGGCCGAAGAACCGCTCGATCTCCTCGTGCTGACCCGTGCGCAGTTCCAGGAGTTCTTGCCGCAGCACCCGGCTATC
Source organism: Aggregatilineales bacterium (assembly GCA_035309185.1). GTDB lineage: Bacteria > Chloroflexota > Anaerolineae > Aggregatilineales > UBA2796 > DATGFK01. Next base: position 1,463 of record DATGFK010000226.1, on the reverse strand, counting down.
GGATTGGCGATTATCCGTCACCTGACGGATCGCCTGCGCTACATCACGATCTACCTCAATAAGGTCACTGCGTTTGGGCAGAAACTGGCGGAGGGCAATTTTGACGAGGCAATTGCCGAGCTGGGTACCAATGATGCTGGCGACAGCGAAATTGACGGGCTGATCGCCGCCTTCATGCGCATGATACACAACGTAAAAGACCGCGAAGCAAAATTGAGTACACAGCAGTAGGGTATTCTTTACTGCTTCGACCAGGCAACAATAACTATGACGGCGATAACCGCAACGATATGCTCATAAAAGTCGGCAACCTGATAGTTTTTCTGCTCGCGGCACGTTTTGGATTTTGCCGACGACTAAACAGCAATAAGGCTTAGCGATGAGAGTAGATGACGACGTGCAACTTGCAATCCTGGCCCAACAAGGTGACCGAGAAGCGTTCCTTACACTGTATAACCGTTACCTGAACAAGGTATACAACCGTGTCAAGAGTCGTATTCCCGTGTCGGATGTCGAAGACGTGGTACAGGAGATTTTCATCGCTACGATCCGCTCGCTCCAGAGCTTCGAACACCGGTCGCAGTTCAACACGTGGCTGTATACCATCGTCAACCGGCAGATCGCGGATTACTACCGGAAACGGCAGCGCACCATCAACGACGATCTCACCGTAACCCTGGATGACATCGAGAACAGCGTCGCTTCCTCGCAAAATACGCGGGAAAACATGGATGAACAAATGGCACTAAAAAGGGCGCTCAGCAGCATCCCAGAACATTACCAGCAGATTATCCTGCTGCGCCTTGTAGACCAGTTACCTTTTGCTGAAATTGCCGCACAGCGAGGCCAGAGCATCGAAGCAGTCAAATCGCTGTTCCGGCGGGCCATCGTTGCCATCCATGAAAAGATCGGTGACAAAGTATGAACCATGATCAGGTTGATTTAGATATGGAACTGGCGGACATAACAGACCGGCTCCTGGCAGGACAGGACATAGATGCGGCAGAGGTCTCGCCTGAAAACGAGACTGCGGCGGCACTTGTCAGGAGCCTTCACCAGATGGCACGCACGGCTTCAACGCCCTCGGCAGCTTACCGTACGCGACTTACCCAGCGCCTCCAGGAAGAGTGGAATACCCAGGGCTATTCCTCGCGCCGCAAGTCGGGTGTGCTTTCGACGTTCCCGGTCCGACGGCTGGCGAGCATTGCAGCGATTCTCGTCGTCGCTCTGGTGGGGATTATCTTCGTTATCGCTTATCAAAGCGGCAATGTGTCCACCCTCGGCGCAGCCCACGGGCCATTAGGTGATACCACCTCGCTTATTATTGCTGGCATGGCAATCGCGTTAGGGATCGTTGGCCTCGTGATCTATATTCGCCGCCGGTAAGCGCAATTCTGATGGAATTGATAGGAATAAAGCAGGCCCCGTCCGCCTTTTTCCATCGTTAACTTTGAACAACGCGA
>DATGFK010000225.1:0-3427 GCA_035309185.1 Aggregatilineales bacterium | reverse complement strand
TGATCGCGCTGCCCTGGCTCGTCTTGCAACTTACGGGTAGCGCCCTCGCACTCGGTACCGTGCTGGCACTGGCGAGTATTCCGCGCGCGTTGTTTATGCTCGTCGGTGGAGCGTTCGTGGATCGTTACTCGCCGCGCTCAGTCATGTTTGCATCGAACTTCGCGCGCCTCGTGCTGGTGGCCGTGATGTCGGCGCTGGTACTGACCAACACCATGCGGATTGAGATGCTATATGCCTTCGCGCTGGCCTTTGGTCTGGCCGATGCGTTCTACTTCCCAGCACAGACCGCCATCGTGCCGCAAATACTGCCTTATGAGCAGCTACAAGCGGGTAATAGCTTTGTGCAAGGCACGGCCCAACTCAGTCTATTGCTCGGCCCGGCGCTGGCTGGCGCACTGATCGCGCTGCTTGGCCATGCTGCCACTGGCGCGCCGGGTATGCAGGGTATTGGGCTTGCCTTTGGCGTTGACACGCTCTCCTTTGTCGCGTCGCTGCACACGCTGCTCATGATGAGTGTCCCCGGCGTCGCAAAGCAAGCTGCTGGGCAACAGAATGTCATCGCGTCCATCAAAGAAGGCTTCGATTACGTGTGGAGTCGGCCCGTGCTGCGCGTATTTTTTCTCCTCATCGTGGCGACCAATTTTCTGGTGTTGGGGCCTGTGACCGTGGGCATTCCCGTGCTGGCGGATAAGCGGTTGGTGGAAGGCGCAGCGGCTTTCGGGATCATCCTCTCCGCTTTTGGCGCCGGAGCGTTTCCGGGCATCATCCTTTCGAATATCCTGCCAGCGCCTAAACCTGAGCATTTTGGGATCGTGATCGTGTTCGGCGGCGCCATCCTCGGCATTGGAGTCGCGCTGATGCCCCTGTTTCCCTCGACGGCGGTGGTAGCAATCATCGCATTCCTCATAGGCGTGGTCACGGGCTATCAAAAAATGTTGCTGTTCACGTGGCTGCAAAAGCGCATCCCGCGTGAGTTAATGGGTCGGGTGATGAGCCTGCTCTTCTTCTGTTCTATTGGGCTGGCTCCCGTCTCGAACGCTCTGGCAGGCGCGATCCTGCAAGTCAACCTGAATTTGCTATTCATTGGTGGCGGCGTATTGATGACAGCATTGACTTTACTGTCTATACTGCTGCCGGAGACCCGCCAGATGGGGCTGGAGACGAAAGTGTCCGCTAACTAGATTGTCTTTAGGGGTGGGAAGGCTCTCGCCCCTAAAACCAATTTCTGAAATTACTATCACTTCCTAAGCTTAACAAGCCAATCCATAGCTTCCTGGAACGAGAAAAACTGTCGAACCTCACCATTGTTGCGGTTCTTGGCGCGCAACACCAGACGGGTGATCTGCCCAGGTAGTGTATTTTTCGTCAAGAGTGCGACGTAGGCGCGGTGCTGGTCTCGATAGTTGAGTAATTCGTAGGCCTTGGAGGACTGATAAGGTGAGGGAGAGGCTTCGCGCCGCAAGTCTGCCAGGAGCAGAATAGGCTTTGCCTCAGGCCAACTGTCGAACACGTGCTTGACCATACTGCACCAGTCGTCCACGAGCGCGCGGTCTGCCTTACCCAGCGAGGGCACACTTGCGATCTGATGGTCGTAGTACCATTCGACGCGATGGTGTGCTGAGAATGGCTCGAGTACGGGCTGTGTACTTTCATGATTGGCTTTGCCGGGCTGGTTGCTGGGTGCGGTTGGTTGAGTTTGTGGCGAATTCATAGCTCTGCCCTTTCGAGATCGAAATTGTACGCAGACATTGTAGTCGAATTTCGATTCTAAAGTTTGGCAGCGCTAACGTCAGCGGGGCAATGGCAGACTATCACCTGTAAGAACTAACCCCTCTGACAGCAAACCCGCTGTCACTGTGTTCCGTGTAGCGCCACATTGTCCTCGCCCAGTATTGCACTGTTGAAGGTCAGTTCTGCGCCTGGGCCAAGCATTGGGCGCATCTCGCGCTGTATCTCGCGGATCGCCTCTTGTGCTTCCAGCGCGCTGACAGCGCGAACATTGATCAGGCCCGCCCGCAAGAATTTCCCGTTGCGCCGGGCTTGCCAGTAGATAGTGAACTGGGGTAGATCAGCCAGCGAATTTTCAAGGTTCTCGTTCCCTGCAAATGAGGACTTGCGCCCATTCTTAGAGCTGGCAGTGGCAAAGTCCGGTTTCCTGGGGCGCTCAGGGGCAGCAGACTTGCCAGCGGTTTCTGGTTCTCCGTTGGCAATGCTGGCTTCATAGGCGGCAATTAATTGATGGATTGCGGCATGATTCCAGACGTGGCCGTCTACAGCATAAATTGCATGGACGGGCAAACCGTCATCCGCATCAAAATCATAGCTACGTCGCTGGCCTCCGCCCTGACGTTCTATGACTAACGCGGCCTCGTAGATTGTCAGACGGTAAACATTCCCGTTGTATTCGACATTGAGACTGCTCACTTCGGTCATTTTCTCCTCCAACTATACGGATCGGTACAAAGCGAAAACGTCTCACAAACCCTTACGACGTGTTTGACTTAATAAATCGGCGTGGGCGAGGGCGTAGGCGTGGGTGATGCAACGAAGCACGGCCCACTGTCTGCCCACGTATCGGACTGGTTATCTGGAGGCTGGCCGCGATTGGTCACATTGGCCGTCCAGTTCTGTCCCGAATAGGATACCTGCGACCCGGCAGGGTAAGTCGTATCAGAATTCCAGGCGATCCAGCAGACTGAGGGCGGTTCAAGCGTGGATACCTTCCGCGTAGGCGTAGGATGTGGACTCTGTGTTTGCGTGGGAGGCTGGGTGGGCGTGGTTGGCGGTGGCAGCGTTGCTGTTGGCGGCGGATCGGTAGGCGGAGTAGCGCTTGGCACGGATGTGGACGTCGGTGGCAGCGGCGTGGAAGTCGGCAGTGAGGTAGCGCTTGGCGGCAAGGGAGTTGCCGTGGGGGCTACACTGGTCGCAGTAGGCGACGGTACGGTACTCGATCCCGGCGTGGCTGTCAGTGTTGCGGCGGAGGTCGCCGTCACCGTAGCAGGTAAGCTAGCAGTAATCGTGGGTGTTTCGCCAGGCGGAACAGGGGTAACTGTAAAAACTCCGAGCACGTTGAAAAACGGTGGGGCAACATCCGGCGGCTGAAAGCGCGAATAATCGGGCGCCTGGACCGGCCCCGGTATCAGCAATGCAGCGGCAATTCCCAGGATAATCCCGAATGCGCCCGCCAGCAACCAGCGCGCGATACGTCCCTCTCCCACCTGCACGCCAGGCATTTCGATACGCCGCAAAGATCGTTCAGCGCCCTTGCTGCGAATGCTGAAAAGGCTGTAGTAAGGCGCGCTCAGGTACAGCGAGCCTTGCCATACCAGCATCGCAGACAGAAAGATCGTCGCAGTCTGAGGTCGGTAAAAGTTCACGGTGAAGGCAAACACAACACAGGTCAGGCCGATCAGCGTTTCCCACTGCG
>DATGFK010000224.1:0-3818 GCA_035309185.1 Aggregatilineales bacterium | reverse complement strand
GCCTGCAAACTTGTAAGTCCACCCAGACAGAAACGACGGCAACCGCGCGGTTGCCGTCGTTTCTGTCTGGGTGGACCAGAGACCTACACACTCAGCACGTTCAACGTGTTCATATTATCGTCAGTGAAGAAGACTTCCAGGTTGCCTTTCGCGTCTGTAGCAGCCGCGACACCGAACAGGGCCGATCCGTTGCCCGATTGGGCGTCCACCGGCACGTTATCGAGTTGGCGCACGCCGATGGCTTTGCCCTGGGTCAGGTTGAGTTCGACCAGGTTGTTGTCATTCATATTGACCACCAGCAGGTCGCCGTTCAACGGATTGACCGTCAACCCGGCGGGCGCATTCAACGGCTTGCCCTGGAATACCGTCATACCTTTGTTGGTGGAGCGCATGGCACTGGTGTTCATGGTGGTGCTGTTTGGATAGGCGGCTACGCGGTTGTTGGCGATGTCCAGCACCAGCAGCACGTCGGAGAGGCGCTTGCCAGCGATTTGCAGCGATGGCACCCAGGTCGCGTTGAGCTTCGTGCCGCCGTTGACCTGGGTAAGCTGGCCGATCTGGAAGACGCGGAAGATTGTGCCGTTTTTGGCCGGGATGACATCAATGCGGTCGATGGTGGCATCGCCTGTATTGGTGGTAAAGAACGAGCCGATCGCTCCGTCCATTGGATTGCGCATTCCATGATTGGAGGCCATCGCCCAGGGCATCTTGAACATCGGGTTGGTAATCGTCACCTTGAGGGTGCCATTGGGATTGAATACCTGCACGTTGTTGCCCGAAAAGTTCGCCACCCAGTCTGTGCCGGTCAGCGGGTTAAACGCCTCAAATGCTGGCCCTTTGGTGCCAGGAGTGGTCATAGTGTTAAAAAGCACACCAGGGCCTTTGCTGGCCGGGAAACGCACCAGTGTCGTACCGGTATTCATGCCGCCAAAGTTTGTCACCAGAATATCGCCGGGCTTGAGTGCGCCAGGCGTCATGCTGTTGGGCGCGATTACTATGCCGTAGGGGTTGGCGTCCGCCGAGATGGTTCGCCCGTGTCCATCGAGAATGAAGGCAGTGCTGCCAACCACCGAAATGTGAGTCAGGTTGTTAATAGTCGTTGCCTGCCCCGCATTGTACATCATCGTGGTTGGAGAGGGAGACCCCTGTTTCTGCATCGTCTGCATCATGCGCTGGTCATTCTGCCTGCCATGATTGACCATGTTGCTTAACAGCGACGGGTTGTGCTTGAAAAGCGCCAGGGTAGACCCGCCGGTGAGGAACAGCGCGAGCAATACGACTGCCGTGACAATGATGAACTTCCGTTTTTTGGCCCGCCTGCCGCCCCTCCTGTTAGGAAGAGGCGGAGGTATAGAGTTGTTGTCCCATTGGCCTGGTAGAACCATCTTTTGCATTGTTGTTTCCTTTCTTCTTTGCTGTACGACTACATCAGTTTCCTGCTGCCGTTGGCGTGGCTGTCGGGCTGGTAGCTGGTGTGGGTGTCACACCCGGATCTGTGGTTGGTGTCACGGTCGGACTGGCTGCCGGAACTGCCGGTGTTGTCGTTGGCGTGGCATTCGGGTCGGTAGCAGGAGCAGTCGGCGTGGCGGTTGGATTGTTGTTATTCGTGTTAGCGGGACCATTGACGTTGCCGTTATTGTTCCCGTTGCCGTTGTTGTTGTTATTCGTGTTGCCGGCGTTAAACGTCGCGCTGATCGCTACTCCATTGCCATCGGTTGTCACTGCAACAGGATCGGGCTTGTTGAGCAGTCCCACGCAATTCAGCCCGTTGGGACCGTAAGAGGCGACGAAGCGCTGCGCGAGGAAGTTGAAAAGCGAATTGGCGGCTGCGGGATCGGGCGAGCCGCGTCCCTGTGTAAACTGCATGTCAAGCTGGATGCGCGCCGGTCCAATCGCCAGCAGATGGCGGCAATAGGCTGTCGTGCTGGCTGCGCGCATACTCTGTGCCGGGGGCTGATCGACACCGATGCGATAGGCATTGAGCTTGTTCAAATCGGGATTGTTGTTATTCAGCACCATCGGGTCGCCCGCTGGGACGAGCGCGACAGGAGCAGCCTGGTGCGCAGCCGCCTGCAGCTCGTCGAGTGGCAGCGCGGGCAGCATCTTGCCGGGGTCGGCAAGATCGGGAGCCATCCAGGGAGTGCAGCCTAGCGCGCCATCCATCGCTACTGCCAGCAGGCGGTTATCGCTGCCATTGGTCTGCACCTGGGTATTCTGCAAAGCGGCCATATTCGCAGCAGTCGCCTGCGCCGTTTGCCCGTTAGCAGTAACGAGGTAAGAGGTTATGACGTTATCGCTCTGGTCCATGTCCACTACGCCGAAGTCGCGTACCGAGGGGCAGGCCTGCCCATCGTTCGCCGTTCCCAGCGCTGGTGGTTGCAGTAAACCGGCCTGGATAGCGCTATTGGCTGCCCGGAAGAAGGCCGGGGCGTTACAGTACGCGAACTGCGTGAATATGGAGCCATTTACGCCATTCACACAATTTCCCTGCCTCAAGCTGCCATGCGTGCCGCGCAGCGTCAGGTTGTTCCCGTTGAAGCCGAACCACAGCGCTACGATGCCATTGGCGGGCAGTTTTGGCACTACAGGAGCAGCGGCTGGCTGAGTCCCCTGATCGATCACAAGCGGGTTATAAATGGAAATCTGCCCCGTTGCCGGGTCAATCACTGCTCCCTGGACAAATGCCGCCTGCCCCTTGTTCGCCTCGTTGCATGGCCCGTTATCCGCGTTGGTCGCCACGAGCTTATATGGTGTCGCCAGTCCCTTAGCCGTAAGCGGATTGGCAGGCACAATCAACGTGCAGTCGCCGTTGACAGCCGCCGCGTGGGAACCCAGGTGCGGCACAATAAACACGACCGACGCAATGACCGCCAGCACCAGCGGTACGCTCAAACCAATCAGCATAAGCGGTGAGAAGCGCCTGCGTCGCCTTATCGACGAGACAGCCGTCAGTCTGGATCGCCTGTGCATACTCTATTTCCTCCTTTGAGATACTTACAATAACTCGACCGCAATTCATGATGTCCGAGCAGCAGTTTGACGATGTAGCAGGCCATTCTTTTGCTACCCCATGAAACATCTTGAATTGTTCTGGATAAACTTAGCTCAAGAGGAATGATACTTCAGCGCAAAGACGCTCATTCATCCATACAAATTTAAGTAACAGAAAAGTACCTGTTGCACATTGAGAAATCTTAACCTGCCTTTTGCCCTTATGACGAATTGTTCCCAATCCGCCCAGAGTGTGTAAAAATCGCATCTATTGTTCGTATTGATTTCGCAAGTGAAGGTGGATACAGTGCAATCAGGCGGATGCCAGGGCAAACCTCATTAGCATTCACTTCACGTTCAAGGCAAGCAAGCCTACAGCCCTGTCATTCTGAGCGCGGCGAAGAATCTCTCGTCGAGTGAAGATTCTTCGCCGCGCTCAGAATGACAGTCGTAGTTGCTCTGTCCTGATAGCCTGATAGAGCAATTGACACATTATGCATTTTTATGGTACTCTTGTTGTAGAGGTTTGTTCTTTGTAGATTTCTCCTCTGATGCTGTTTCTTCTTGCGATAACATGTAGCGCTTCCTGCTATATCACCGACGAGAGTATTTTTGCCCCCAGTTGCTTTCCTGAGATTGAGATTCTACATTGCCATTACAAACAGTCAGCATTACGAGGGCCGAACTACTGCCGGGTCGGAGCTAAGTCGTCTGACTACTGTAGGAGGATACCGAAGATGGCACGAACCCCACTTCTGCGTGCGCTGCAACGGCTTGCGAGTGAACATAACGAGGCTTCGGCAAGGGGCATCCCTGTCGAGGAGGTG
>DATGFK010000223.1:0-6402 GCA_035309185.1 Aggregatilineales bacterium | reverse complement strand
CTTCCTCAACCCAGCTTGCCGGGTACGTATTTTCTGCGTCGCGTAAAATATCGGCCAGGATCGGGGTCAGTGGGCCGATGTTTTGCTCGTAGAGGGCAAAGATGTTGGGACGTTCCTCTATCAGCGCAACGGGCTGATCTTTGGAGCCGGGCAGCCAATCGCCGTGGTCTAGCGCGGCAACTGCCGTTCGGCCTTTCTCGGTATTCATGAAATACAGGTGATCTTCCGGCTGGCCTGCCTGGGCTGGCAATGCCATGTGCAGCAGAGTGCCTCGCCCAACGGCAGACTTTAACGCGCCATCAAGGGCCTGCTGCGCCCGGTCGGCGTCGGCATCCAGGCTTGCCAGGAAGATACGATCCTCACGCAGGTCACGCAGCCGGATGTAGCGATACTTGCTATCCCGCTGCTGCAATGCCCAGAAGCAGTAGACGGTGAGCTTCAGTTCGGCCAGATCGTCAATGAGGGGCAGCAGTTCGCTGAAAAACGCATTGGGAACCCGCACCCAACCGTTTTTTTCTGCCGAAAAGCCCTCAAAAGCGCGTGCTGCCTGCTTGGTCATCCGTTACCACTCTCGGAACTTTGCTAGAACTCGGCCAGGTTGATGTTGCTCTTCTGCATGTTGGTGAACTGCGTGACCTCTTTGCGGAAAAATAGCGTGATCACGCCTGTTGGCCCGTTGCGATGTTTGGCGATAAGGATGTCGGCCTGACCAGGCCGTTCGCTGTTCTCGTTGTACATCTCGTCGCGGTAGATGAACATCACTACGTCCGCGTCCTGTTCTATCGAATTATGTAGAACAATATTGTTGGCAACAAAATTGCTAAACGATGGAACTGTCAGATCGTACACGTCTGTTTCGCCATCAGGCTCAATCTCGGCAATCTGATCCCAGCGCCAAACATTCGGGGAATGCGTATTATCTCTCTGAGGCTGCGTGGCGAGGCGATCATGCGCAACCAACTCATCCAGCCGCTTCCAACCTGAAGCGGTTAAGAATTTGTGATTAGCCGTCGCGCGGATCGTGCGCCCAAGCTGCGTGGTCAGCCGATAGACGGGCTTGATCCCGGTGCAAAACGCATTCGACACCACAGCCGATTCCAGTTTATACGTATCCGTGTTAAGGCTCAACACGCGGAATCCGCTTTGCCCTGCTAATTCCCGGATCGGCACGGATCGCCCACTGTCGGGAAGATAGACCAGGCTGTCTCCTGCGAGACATCCCGATTCCCTCAAGTCCGAGAGCTGCGGCCGCTTATCGGAGCGTTGTTCCACGGCGCGGGAAAGCTGCGCTGCTGCCAGCACCGGCACATTGATCTCGCGTGCCAGCTCTTTCAGCCCCCGCGAGATCGCGCTGATCTCCTGGACACGGTTATCGTTGCGGCCCACTCCCCCGCTCATGAGTTGCAGGTAATCCACCACGATCAGGTCGAGACCATGTTCGCGGTACAGGCGGCGGCTCTTGGTTCGCATCTGCGGAATGGACATAGCCGGTGTGTCGTCCATGAACACACTCAGACCAGCCACACGGGCTGTCGCCTCGGCAAACTTGCCCCACTCGTGCTCGTCCAGGTTGCCTAGTCGCAATTTCTGCGAGTTAATCGTCGTCTCTGCCGAAATCAGGCGCTGTACGAGCTGCTCGGTGGACATTTCCATACTGAAGATCGCCACCCGCCCATTGCCCTGCCGGGCTGCATTGAGCGCAACACTCAACATGAAGCTGGTCTTGCCCACGCCGGGCCGGGCCGCGACGATACACAGGTCGGAACGCTGTAAGCCGCCCGTCAAATGATCGAGGTCCACAAAGCCGGTGGGCAATCCCAGCGGTTCATCCTGATGGTTGTACAGGAACTCGATGCGGTCGTAATATTCGCTGGCCGCAAGCTGGATCGGGACGAGATCGCGGCGCAGGCGGCGTTCGGTGGCAGCGAACAAAACCGATTCGGCCTGGTCAATGACCTCGCCCACTTCCGCATTTTTTTCCAGCGCAACCTGAGCGATGTCTCCGGCAGCAGCCAGCAAGCGGCGGCGTATCGCAGCGATTTCCACCATGCGCCCGTAAGTTTCGGCATGGAGGTGGGTCGGTGTGCTGTTGATCAGGTATGTGATGTAACCCGAACCGCCGATGTGGTCAAGCCGCTCTCGATTGCGCAGTTCCTGGATCACCGTCAGGTTGTCAATGGCTTCGCCGCGCTCATGAACGGCACAGATGGCCTCATAAACCCATTGATTCTTGAGGATGAAGAAATCTGACCCTTGCAAGAACGACGAGACTTCAAGGATAGCATCAGGGTTGATCAGGATCGAGCCAAGGATAGCTTCCTCCGCTTCAGGGGAATTGGGCGCGATCTTGTCCGGGCCGCCTGGCCCGTTCTGAGCATTATCGGTCATTAAAAGTTTCTCTTGACAGACGAACAGCAGAATCTAGCGCGGCTGGTGAAGACGGGGTTGTCCATAAGCTAACGTCAGACAGCCCCGTTTATAGTACGTGCAGAGGGAGAAGCAGATTACTCGTTGTCGTCCAGGTCGTCAAGATCAAGGGTATCCACGAAGTCTTTGAAAATGCTCAAACGCTCGTCCGGCGTATCAGGGTTTGCCGGTTCGCCCTCGACTTCTTGCTCTGGCAGGCTGGCCGCTTTCTCCATCACGGACTCGTCCACGAAGATCGGCACATGCACCCGCACGGCCAGGGCAATTGCGTCACTGGGCCGCGAATCGATCTCCAGGCGTTTGCCATTCTGGTTGACGACAATCCGCGCGTAAAATACGTCGCTGCGGAGTTCATTGATCAGGATCTGCACCACCTCACCACCCATCTGTGAGATCGCCGACTTGAGGAGATCGTGGGTAAGCGGGCGGGACACTTCAACTTCTTGCAATTCGACGGTGATGGCGTCAGCTTCGCAGGGGCCAATCCAGATAGGCAGGTAGCGGTCACTTGCCACATCCTTGAGAATTACGATGCGATGCTGCGACATCAGACTAACGCGAATACTATCAATCGTCACTTCGATCATGGGACACGCCCTTCACACGACTTTTAATGTGAGAACCTATGAAAATTTTACATGCACTGGACTGGTTGCTCATCACCAGTATAGCAGATTCTAGCACACAATCCAAAGGGCGTAACGCGAGTAAGAATGAGCAGAATTAGGTCTATTCCGACGCTCAATCGCCTGTATTGGTCGCTGCCAGGACAAAAGGAAATACGCGCCCGCTGCCACTGCGTTGCAGGAGATCGCCTACTATAGTCAGCGTCCATTTGGAATCGGCAACGTCGTCCACTAAGAGCACTGTCGCGCCTTTCGGTTTCGTGGCTATGGCAAATTTGTCGAATACATTGGAAGCCTGCTGGTAACTGTTGCGCATTTCTGCCTGGGCTGGATGCTGGGATATATGCGTCACGATGGGCTGATAGGGCAACTTGACGGACGCGGCCAGGCGCTTCGCGAAATCCGGCGTCAGTTCAGGACGGCGCAGTGAGGGAACCGGGACAACGATCTGCGGCGTGGCACCCAGCGTTTTCCAGTAGCTGCGGAGCATTTCTGCCGACGCCAGGACTAATTCATCGGGATAGTGGTTCGCCTCTCGCCCCTGGCGCACGCTCCTACCCCAACCTTCCTCATAATAATTGCACAGCGCGACACCCAGCTCATTGATGTTGCCGATCACGGTTTTTTTGATCCCTGGCAAGGACGAGGGATAGCGTTTGCGCGGTTCAAAGACAATCGGTTTGCCGCTGCGCAAGAACTTTTCGGCACGCTCGACTTGCGCCGCATCCGGCGCATATTTGCTGATTTGCCGTGCGCAGTTTTTGCAGCGTCCGCACCTCTCAACCGGATGAGGGTCATCCAGTGCCTCAGCGATAAAACGCATGAGGCAACCCTCGGACTGGATGTAAGCTTTCATTTGCGCCAATTCTGCGTAGCGTGTTTGCGTGAGGGCAGCCCACCGCACGTAATCGGGCCTCGCTTCTGGCTTCAAGAGATGATAGTTCGAATCTTGTTTTTCGATAATACGTTCGACTTCAAGATGAGTCAGAATCTTTTCCAGAGCAGACTGGCGTACGTTAACGTGACGCTGTAAATCCACGCGGCTCTGTGGACCGTTATGCGCCAGCAGGTCAATGACCTCGCCAACTTGTTCTGAGGTGGGAAAAGCAGTCTCGATGAAATGGCGTTGAATATCCTCATCGCCCGGCCCGTGCATCAAAACAATATGGGCGCGATCCACCCCGCGTCCCGCACGGCCAATCTGCTGATAGTAGCTGATAATATTGCCCGGAAGTTGATAGTGAACGACGAAATTCAGATCGCTTTTATCGAAGCCCATCCCTAGCGCAACGCTGGATACCAGCGCCTTTACACGGTTTTTCATGAGTTGATCTTCGAGATCAGCGCGGCTCTCCGCGCCTGTCTCTTCGACATCTGCGTAATACGGCTTGACGTTGAAGCCCTCCTCTTGCAGCCAATCGGAGACGACGCGACAATCGCGCGTAGTCGTGCAGTAGATGATGCCGCTGTCCGGAATGTGCTTCATCAGGTGAGAAAGCAGCGTCAACCGCTTTGCAGCGCTCATGGATTCCTGATAGACGTATAACAAGAGGCTCTCTCGCGTGAGCGGCCCGCGCTGGATGTTCATCTGAGCGCCGAGAATCTCGGCGACATCAGCCACGACCCGATCATTAGCGGTAGCCGTCGTACCGAGAATCGGCGTCTGGGCGGGAACGTCGTCCAGCAATTTCATAATCCGCCGGTAATTCGGGCGGAAGTCGTGTCCCCAATCCGAGATGCAGTGCGCCTCGTCAACGACCAGCAGTCCAACGTCTTTTGCCAGGACTGACCAGACCTCGCTCTGAAAGCGATCATTTGCCAGGCGCTCCGGCGAAATCAGCAGCAGGTCAATCTTCCCGGCAAGCAGTCGGCTCTCAATCGCTTCATGCGATTCATAGTTGTCGCTGTTGAGCGTTTCAGCTTTCACGCCCCATTGTGCCGCTGCCTGAATCTGGTTCCTCATCAATGACAGCAGCGGGCTGATCAGGATGGTGGCCCCGGCGCCATGTTCGCGCAGCAAACGGGTTGCCAGGAAGTAGACGAGGCTCTTGCCCCAGCCGGTGCGCTGCACGACAAGCACGCGCTGCCGTCGCCTCACCAGCGCGTCAATCGCTTCCCACTGACCGTCACGGAAATGCGCTTCCGGCCCTAAAACTTCTTTCAGCCACGTTTCTGCCTTTTCACGCATCTTCGTCTCGATCTTTTGACCTTATGGCAAATTAGTTCGTGATATTGACCCGATCCAGTGTGATGACGGTGCCACTGCTCGAAGCATTCTTCGCGCCGGTCATGCGGATTTTCAGTTTATGGCTGCCGTATGTCATGGATGGGCTTGTCCAGACCGCCACGTTGCCTGTCTTGACAGCGCCATACAGGTCTACGCGAACCTCAGTGCCGCCATCTATGGATACCCCCGCAATACCATGCCAGGGGCCGAGCACGGCGTAATATACAACCTTTGTACCATTGAAGGAAATGCTCACGCTGTCGTTCAGGGTGCTATCCCAACTCTGGCTGGCATCATAAAAGATGGCCGGCGAGGGTTCGTTGCAGTTGATACAGTGCGTCCATCCGCTCCCAGCATAACTGAACTGGTTCAGCGAGATTCCCATGACGTGATCGTCAACGGTGGTCACACTCATGGTTGTAGGTGTGCGAGTGAAGGTCGGTGTTCTAGTGGGCGTTCGCGTCGGGGTTCTGCTGGCTGTGGGAGTTCGGGTTGGCGTGCGAGTGGAAGTTCGGGTTAGTGTCTGTGTTGGCGTCCGAGTTGCTGTCCGCGTTGGCGTCTGTGTGGGAGTGGCTGTCGCTGTATGAGTCGCCGTCGGTGAACTACTGACAAGCGATGCCAGGTGATTCTTGAGTCCCACGCCATAATTAGTCGGCGTTCCACTGTAATCTGAGATCAGCACCGGGCCACTGCCACAGGCTCCTGACCAGGCATCCCACGTCCAGCCCAGGTAATTGCCGCCATGCGCGTCCAGCCAGGTCATCAGTGGATCGATAAAGCCATGCGCGCAATCGGATTCGCCGATCTCGCCCGTGATCAGGGGAACCTGTGCCATGACGGGCGCTACGACACTATCCCAACACGTGGAGTAGGGCGTGGTACTGCACGCGGGCGCAAAATCATAAATGTGCCAGGAGGCAACCAGGTTGCCTGTCGGGTCGCTCGGCCTATAGGTTAGCCACTGCGTCAGGGTATTGGAATATTGCAATCCGCCTGCCATGATGATGTTGGTAGCCCCGGTATTGCGAATGGTCGTAACCAGTTGTTGCATTCCGGCAGCCTGATAGGACACACCGGAACAGGTTCCACCATCCTTCCAGCACGTCCACGCAGCGGTTGTAT
>DATGFK010000222.1:0-3968 GCA_035309185.1 Aggregatilineales bacterium | reverse complement strand
AGAATTGCAGTGTCTCACCCGCGCCGGAGTTCGCCAGGGCTGCGGGCAGTGCGCTTGTCGCGCAAAAGATTGGCTGTCCAAAAGCGGTGCCAGTCAAGCTAAATATGGTCATGCAATCGTTTCAAAATGGCTTCATGTTCTGGCGAGACACAAAGGACATTTTTATTCTCGCAACTTCGGCGTTCCGCGGCGGGGGAACGTCTGACACCTTCTGGCGCGTCACCGATAGCTGGAATAGTTCACTTCCAGCCAGCGATCCATCGTTGGTTCCACCTGGCGGTCTACAGCAACCCGTACGAGGCTTCGGCTATGTATGGCGCAATAACGCGAATTTTCGCAACGCGCTGGGTTGGGCACTCGGAAGCGAACAATCGTATCAGGCGACGTGGCAGGATTTTGACCGGGGCTGGATGATGAGTGCCAATAATGGGAGCGTCTTCGCCCTCTCCCCGAATGACGGCCCACCACCTACAGTCGGGGTTCATTTTGGGCCGATGGCGCAATAAAAAGGTCAGCTTCAGGATCGGGTGATGGCCGCATCCTTCGCCCGCGTGATAATGCCACCGCCCAGGCAAACATCGCCATTATAGAATACCGCGCCCTGGCCCGGCGTAGCGTCTCGCACAGGCTCGTCAAACTCGACCAACACGCGACCCTCTGGCAGTGGTGTTACCGACGCCAGTGCAGGTTTCGCCTTATAGCGGATCTTGACCTCTGCCCGAATCGGCGCGGCGGGCGCCTGCCCCGTAATCCAGTTTACGCGAGATGCCATTAGCCGCTTTGTGCCAAGTTCAGCCCTGGTTCCCACAATCAATGCATTCCGCGCGGGATCGCTTCCTAGCACGAACAGCGGATCGGGCGACTGAATGCCAAGCCCTTTGCGCTGCCCGATGGTGTAATCGGGCAGTCCAGTATGCTGGCCCAGAACTTCCCCGGCACGGTTGACGATAGGGCCTGCCTCAGCAGTGCGTGGGCTGTGCTGGCGTAGGAAGCGCCGGTAGTCGCCATCAGCCAGGAAGCATAAGTCCTGGCTGTCATGTTTGGACGCCACTCCTAAACCCATCTGCGCGGCGATCTCTCGCACCTGCGGCTTGGCATATTCGCCAACCGGGAACAGGACGTGGGAAAGCTGTTCCTGGCCCATGACACTCAAAACGTAACTTTGATCTTTCGCATCATCCAGGCCTTTAAGCAACTGGTAATCGCCGTCGCCAGTCTGGCGGACCCGCGCGTAGTGTCCGGTTGCCAGATAATCCGCATCGAGCGCCAGGGCATTGTTGAGCAACCACTCAAAACGGATGTGCCGGTTGCACTCCAGGCATGGGTTAGGCGTGTTGCCCTGGCTATGTTGATCAATGAAATAGCTGACAATGGTATTTTTGAATACGTTGCGGGTATCCAGGACATAAAAGGGAATGCTCAGGCCGTCGGCAATACGGCGGGCATCGCTCATTTGGTCGGGCGTGCAGCAGCGATTGTAGCCGGTAGCGCCATCGCCATCCTCCGACCACAAGCGCATCATCATACCGATCACTTCGTAGCCTTGCTGTACAAGCAATGCGGCTGCGACAGAACTATCTACCCCACCGCTCATGGCGACGACGACTCGCTTGCTCATCTTCTGGTATCCATCTGCTAACTTGATTGCATTTCCCGTACCGTACGAACCTTCTGCACAGCGCTGGGCAAAACTTCCAGCATTCGATCCACGTCTGCGTCGGTCGTTTGACGGCCAACTGTCAGCCGAAGACTGCTCAACGCAACATCAGCCTCATAGCCAAGCGTAAGCAGCACATCCGATGGCTCCGGGCTGCCCGTATTACACGCAGATCCGCTGCTGGCCGCGATCCCAGCCATATCCAGGTGCATGAGCAATGCATTGCTCTCAACGCCCTCCAGCACAAAACTGGCGTGATTAGGCAGGCGGCTTTCTCCTGGTGCGCCAGTCAGGGAGGCACCGGGGATGTTTCCGATTACACCCGCAATCAGGCGATCCCGGAGGTGCCGATAATGCGCTGTTCGAGCTTCAAATTCCTGGTGGGCGAGTTCAAGAGCCTTTGCCATACCAACGATGAGCGGGACATTATGCGTGCCTGCCCGCAGATTATTTTCCTGTCCGCCGCCACTTTGCGAGGGAATCAGGTTCACGCCATTACGCACGAAGAGGAATCCAGCGCCTTTCGGCCCGTAAAATTTATGGGCGGAAACGGCCAGCATGTCCACTCCGAGTGCTTTCACATCCAGGGGTAACTGGCCCGCCGCCTGCACGGCATCCGTATGGAACAAGGCACCATGCTCATGTGCCAGCGCTGCCAGTTCGGCCATGGGTTGTATGGTACCGATCTCGTTGTTCGCGTACATCACACTGACGATGATCGTGTTATCACAAAGCGCGTTTGCCAGCTTTTTCGGGGCGATACGTCCTTCGCGGTCAACCGATAACCACTCGACAGTTATATCCTCGAAGCGGGCAAGCAACGCTGCCGTATGGCTGACGGCATGATGTTCGGTGCGGGCAGTTAATACGTAGCGGCCCTTACCCGCCTGACGCGCTGCCATCACGGCGCCACGAAGCGCAAGGTTATCGCCTTCCGTACCGCAGCTCGTGAAGACGATCTCGCGCGGTGTACAATTCAGGATTCCAGCAATCGTTTCACGTGCCTTCTCGACGGCACTTGACGCCATTCGGCCCAAAGCGTGGGTCGAAGATGGATTGCCATAGTCCCGGGTGAAATAAGGTAGCATTGCTTCGACCACGCGCGGATCGACTGGCGTGGTTGCAGCATGGTCAAGGTAGATTTGACGATTGTTTAACATCTTTTGGGACGGCTCCAAACACTCAAGCCAATTTTATCATTGTACTTGACGATTCCCGTCCTGTCAGGGCTGAATATAACGGGTCGCTGGCGGATGGGCGCGAATCCTCAATGCGTATTCTAGCTCTGATGCTGGCTGGCGTTCCATCCATCATTTGGCCTGGCACACTTGTGACTGAATATCAATGGGCATACAATTTCCCTACTCCATAGTAATTTTACAAAGATAGCGTGTTCGTGGGACGTAATTGGATGAACTTACTTTCGGGCGCATTGGTCATCGTTTGTTTCTTCATCGGCCTGTTGATTGGGACTGTTGGCTGGTTGCTTCGACTGCGTTACGGATCAGTTCCCTCATTTTTGCTGCACAACTTGTTCAACTCTTCACCTCTGGCCGTTTACTTGCTCGACCGAAATCTCCGCTATCGCTATGTAAACCGGCGTGCCTTGGACGGCTCACGAGCTGATCTGCGAAACAGCTTCGGAAAGCGGCCTACCGATGTGATGTCGCCCGAAATACTCGGCCCGACGATGCAGTACCTCCGGCAAGCCCTCGACGGGGAGGCCAGCGAGGAACAGATGAGTCCAGTGCGGGGCAAGGATCAGCAACTTGTCTGGCGCAAGGTCATTTACTTCCCCGTCCGTGACCAGCGAGGTAAAGTAACGGGTGTGATGGTCAACGCCGTCGCGCTCAAAGAAATCTACGAGATCGCTGGGATTGCCGAACGTGAAGCGACTCTCCTGGATTCGATCCGCGAAGCTGTGATCTTGACTGATCTGGATCAACGGATCACGGCCTGGAATCGAGGCGCGCACGAGTTATACGGTTATAGTTCTGAAGAAGCGCTGGGCCAACGTGTTGTCAGTTTCGTGACGCCCGATTTGTCGTCGGATGCCATACAGCTTATTGCCGAAAGCCTTCGCACGGCTGGCTCATGGTCTGGAGAGGTCATAGGTCGCAACAGGGC
The DNA here is from genome assembly GCA_035309185.1 of Aggregatilineales bacterium. Lineage (GTDB taxonomy): Bacteria > Chloroflexota > Anaerolineae > Aggregatilineales > UBA2796 > DATGFK01. Next base: position 184 of record DATGFK010000222.1, on the reverse strand, counting down.
AGGCGCACCCCTCGACATCGAACTGAAGATCAATCGCATGGATGACTTGAAAGGTTCCCCTATTGGTTATATTGGCATTCATAACGATGTTACAGAGCGTAAACAAGCGCAGAGGGCACTTCAAGAGGATGAGGCCATGCTGCGCGGTTTTTTCAATGCAACAACGGTTTTTACTGGAATTATC